>DATCNF010000253.1:0-6371 GCA_036565325.1 Candidatus Dormiibacterota bacterium
CTCCAGCACGCCCCCGGCGGTGACCGCGATCTCGTGCAGGAGGCTGAAGATGCGGGCCCGCTCCTGGGCGGCCTCGGCCAGCCGGGCCGCCTCCAGGGCGGGCGCGACCTGGGCGGCCAGCAGCGAGAGCGCGCGCAGGTCGCGGTCGGAGAACTTGCGGCGGTTGAGGGTGAAGGCGCCCAGCGTGCCAACCGGGCGCTGGTGGGAGACCAGCGGCACCATGAGCGCGCTGGCGAAGCCCTCGCGCAGCGCCCACTCGCTGGAGTCGGGCCAGCGCGGGTAGTCCTCGACCGCCACCGACCGGCCGGCTTCGAAGACGCTGCCGGCCAGGCCTTCCCCGGTGCGCAGCGGCCCCCCCGGAACCGCCGCGCCGTCGGGTGCACCGCTATCTGCCAGCGGCACCAGCACCTGGTCGCGCGGCTCCCAGACCCGGAGCACGGCGCGCTCGGCGCCCAGCAGGTTGCAGGCCTCCTGGACCACCAGGCGGGCCAGGCGCGAGGTGTCGAGCATGCCGCCCGCGGCCACTGCCAGGTCGTGCAGGGTGCGCAGCTCCTGGACCTGGCCTTCACTGGCTTCCAGCAGCCCGGCCGCGTCCAGGGCGGGCGCGATCTGGGCCGCGACCAGGCCCAGGATCTCGGCGTCCTCGTGGCCGAACTGGCGGGGCTCCAATGACTGCACGCCGAGGGTGCCGACCGGACGGTCGCGGACCATCAGCGGCACGTGGATCACGCTGCGGAACTTGCGCTCCCGGCCGGCCTTGGTGGCATGGTCCCAGGTCGTGTAGTCGTTGACGATCACCGGCTGGGCCCAGCGGAAGGCCATCCCGGCCGCATCCTCGCCCGGTTTGGCCGTGGTCGGGCCCGCCTCGCCGGGGTCGTTCTCGGCCAGCGCACCCAGCACGTCCGTCTCCTCGTCCCACCAGAGCAGGAGGCCGGAGTCGGCCTTGAGCAGCGCGCAGGTCCGCTGCACGCAGAGCGCGGCCAGGTCGGCGGCTTCGCGCATGCCACCGGTGGCGACCCCCATCTCGTGCAGGGCCTCGAAGATGCGAGCCTGGTCCTCGCGCTGCTGGGCCAGCTTGGCCGCCTCCAGCGCGGGGGCGACCTGGGCGGCGAACAGTGTCAGCAGCTGCTCCTCCTCGGCCGGAAAGGCGCGGGCGGTGTAGGTCCAGACGCCGAGCGCCCCGACCGGCTGGTCGCCCGCGATCAGCGGCACGGCGAGGGCGGAGACCATCCCGCGGTCCTGGGAGTTGGGGACGGCCAGGTCCCAGTTCTGGTAGTCGCCGATGACCACCGGCAGGCCGCTTTCGAAGGCCAGGCCGATGGCGCCTTCACCGGGGGCGGTCGGCAGCTCGGGTTTCGAGGACTCGGTCTCGGCGATCGGGATCAGCATGTGCTGCTCGGCGTCGTAGGAGAAGATCACCGAGCCGTCAACCTTGAGCAGGGCGCGCGCGTGGTCGATCGCGAGCCTGGCCACCGACCGCACCCCCCGGGTGCCGCTGGCGATGGCAAGCTCGTGCAGCGCGTTCAAGGTCGCGGCCTCCAGCCGCGCCCTCGTCCTGGTTCTCTCCCCGCCTTCGATTACGTCCGTTGGAACCTCTCTTCCCGACCGCAGCCTAAGTCAAGGGGATGCACCCCAGATTAGGCCGTGGTGAAGAGTTGTTAACCCCGGTTGGTTATCTTTTCTCAGTTCAGGCGCGCCAGGAGACCCCTCGCCGTCAACTTCAGCGGGCCGGCGAGGTCCGGGCTGACCTCCGCCCAAACCTCCAGCTCGCGCACGGCGTCGTGCGCCCGGCCCTGGGCGGCGACCGCCTCCGCCAGCTCGATGATGTCCTGCCCGGTCACCTCGGGCAGCGCCAGGCGCAGGCGGAGCGCCCACTCCAGGCCCGCGGAATCGGTGTTCACCCGGTAGACGAGGCCCAGGTTGTTCAGCATGCGACCCAGGATCTGGGCGCGGTTGACCACCGGCAGCAGGGCTTCACTGAAGGGGACCTCAGCCCCGGCCCCGGTGGCCGCCCGGAACAGCAGCTCGCAGGCCTGCTCGTCGAGCAGCGCGCCTCCGTGGAAAGCGTCCATGTAGACGCCCGAACGGGCCTCGCGGACCAGGAAGTGGCCGGGCATGCCGATCCCCTCGAGGGTGATGCCGGCCCGCCGTCCGACCTCGATCGCCAGCACCGAGAGCGTGATCGGGATTCCGCGCCGGCGCTCCACCACCCGGTGCAGGAAAGAGTTGTCGGGGTGGTAGTAGGCCAGGCTCTCACCCGCGAAGCCGAGGTCGGCGAAGAGGCGGGTGCGCAGCCCCGCCAGGTCCCGGATCCCGGTCGCCAGATCGTCCAATGACCGCGCCACCTGGTCGAGGTCGAGGTCCGGGTACTGGCGGAGGCCGATCATGGCCGCCGCCCGCGTGAGGTCGATCTCGGCCTCGGGGCGGTTCACGATGTCGGCGAACACCTGTAGCGTGTCCACCAGACCAGTTTCGCAAAGAGCGCGGCCCGGGGGCCCCTTTTAGGCTTCGATCACACCGGGTTGAGGTGGGGCGCGCGGAGGAAGGAATGAGCCTCCTCCTCCGGCCGTACGGGCTTCTCGAGCTGCCTCTCCAGCCTCGACGCCAGCGCGTTCGTGCTGCGCGCGGTGAGGCCGTTGGGCTCCTGGAGGGCGACGACCTTTCCGGCCAGCGCCGCCTTCTCGGGCTTGAGGCCGTCGTGCAGGAACTCGACGTCGACCGGCCGGCCGAGGATGCGCTCGACGTCGTCGACGCCCATCGCCGACTTGCCCATGGGGTTGTTGACCACCAGGTGCACGCGGCCGGCGGGCAGCCGCAGGACGTCGCCCAGGATGTCGAGGAACTGCGACATGTCCTTCATGCTGGTCAGCTCCGGGGTCGCCACGGTCACGACGTGGTGCGACATCTCGAGCACGCTCAGCACGGAGTCGCTGAGGCCCACGCCGAGATCGAACACCACCTGGGTGAACATGGCGCCCAGCGCCTGGATGCTGCGCATCACCAGCTCGGGCGTCATCAGGTCGGCCTCTTCCGGGCGCAGCGCGCTGGAGAGGACCATGAAGCCGGAGGGGTGGCGCACGATGGCGCCCCGCAGCAGCATGTCGAAGCTCTCGGCAGGCGCATGGGCCAGCCGGGCCAGGCAGGTCGTCGGCGTGACCTGGGCCAGCAGCGCAGCGTGGTTGTAGGGCAGCGCGAGGTCGAAGAGCAGGACGTCGTCGGGGTGCTGGCGGGCCAGGCTGGCGGCCAGGTTGAGCGCGATCGTGCTCTTGCCGGCCCCGCCCTTGGGTGAATAGACCGCCATCATGGTGGCGCCCGCCCGGGCACCGGCCCGCGCCCGCTCGGCGATCGAGGCCAGGCTCGCCAGCCGCTGCTCGGCCGCCCTGGCGAGCTCCTCGGGTAAGGTCGAGTCGGCCGCCAGAACGCGGCCCAGGGTGGTGCGGTCCAGCGCCAGCAGGCGGCAGTCGGTCAGCGCCAGCACGCGCACCGGCCCCAGCTGGTCGCTGTCCAGGGAGGCGGGGTCCAGGAGGTCGCCGGCGCCCACGTGCACGAGCGGGACCTCGCGGCCGGGGGCCTCCTCGACCAGCACCTCGCAGGAACCGGCCTCGATCACCCAGAGGCTGTCGCGTCCCCGCTCGTGGCCGACCACCTCGGCGCCCGCGGGCACCGAGTGCAGCGTCATCTGGCGCGCCAATCGGCGCAGCTCGGCGTCGGGCACGCCGGAGAGCAAGGCCACCGGCTCCAGCGCGTGCAGGCGGCGGTTGACCTCGTCGAAGCTGAAGGCCGGCCGGCGGGGTGCCGCCGGCGCCGACCCCGCGCCGTTGCCGGCCTCGGCGGCGGTGCGCAGCTGGGCCATCACCTCGTCGGCGGGCAGCGGCCGGCTGACCATGAAGCCCTGCGCCACCTCGCAGCCGCTGGCCAGCAGCATGTCCCAGGTCTCCTGGTCTTCGACCCCTTCCGCGACCACGCGCAGGCCGAGGTTGCGGCCCAGGTCGATGGTCGACTGCACGATCACGGCGTCGTTCTTGGCCCGCGCCATCTCGAGCACGAACGACTTGTCGATCTTGATCTCGCGCGCCTGCAGGCGGCGCACATAGGCGAGGGACGAATAGCCGGTGCCGAAGTCGTCGATCGCCAGCTGGACGCCCATCTCGGCCAGTTGACCCGTGATCTCGGTCGCCAGCTCGGGGTCGGCCATCAGGGTGCTCTCGGTGATCTCGACCTGGAGCAGGCTGGGCTCCACGCCGTGGCGCTCCAGGATCTCGGCCAGCAGGGCGGGCAGCCCGCGGTCGTGCAGGCTGCGGACGGACAGGTTGACGGCCACCTTGGTGGGGACGCCCTCGTCCTTCCAGGCCCGGACCTGGCGGACGGCCTCGTTGAGGACCCAACGTCCCAGCGGCTCCATGAGCCCCGTGTGCTCGGCCAGCGGCAGGAAGCGATCGGGCGTGAGCAGCCCGTGCTCCGGGTGCTGCCAGCGCACGAGCGCCTCGACGCCCGTGATGACGCCGGACTGGATGTCGACCTTGGGCTGATAGTGGAGCACCAGCTGGCCGTGGTCGATGGCCTGCCGGAGGTCGGCGATCAGGGCCAGGCGGCTGGCGCTGTTGTCGTCCTGCTCCAGCGTGTAGAAGCTGTAGCCGCCGCCCGCGCGCTTGGCGCCGTACATGGCGACGTCGGCGCGTCGCAGCAGGGTGTCGTTGTCGCGGCCGTGCTCGGGGAAGAGGACGACGCCGATGCTGCCACCCACGTGCAGCTTCTCCCCGTTGACCTCGAAGGGCTGGTGGAGTGCGGTCAGCAGCTTGCGGGCGGCCTGCTCGGCGCCCTCCGCGGCGTCGATCCCGGGCAGGATCACGGCGAACTCGTCGCCGCCCAGGCGGGCCATGGTGTCGGACGATCGAAGCTCGCCTGCCAGCCGGTGCGCGACCTGGCTCAAGAGGACGTCGCCGGAGGCGTGTCCGAGGGTGTCATTGACCTCCTTGAAGCGGTCGAGGTCCATCAGGAAAAGGGCGAAGGGCAGGTTCTGGCGCTTGCCCAGGCGGATGGCCTGGCGCAGGCGGTCCTGCAGCAGGACGCGGTTGGGGAGGCCGGTCAGCACGTCGTGCAGGACCTGGTGCTCGAGCTCTGCCTCGCGGCTCTTGCGGCGCGAGATGTCTTCGAGGGTGCAGAGCAGGAACGCCGGGCCGCCGTCGGGGTCGGGAACCACCGAGGTCATGGAGCGGACCCAGGTCGGCTCCGCGTCCTTGCGCTGGATGCGGAACTCGGCCTGCACGCTGCCCAGCTCGAACGCGGTCAGGTCGAGGACGCCGATCGAGGAGCCGTCGTCCGGGTGCAGCAGGGTTTCAACGTGGCGGCCGCTGAGCTCGTCCCGGGTGAAGCCGAGGAGGGCGCAGATGGCGGCGTTGGCGTCGGCGACGTTGCCCGCCAGGTCGAGGCGCAGCATCCCGATCGCAGCCTCCTCGAACATGGAGCGGAACTCGCGCTCGGCTCTCGCCTCGTCGCTGATGTCGGCCAGGGTGCAGACGACCTGGTAGACCTTGCCGTCGGCGCCCAAGGCCGGCTCGGTGTCGACCCGGACCACCATCTCCTGGCCGTCCGAGCGGCGGATGGCGAAACGGCTGCCGTGCAGGGCGCGGTCGAGGGGGACGTCGATGCCCAGGGCGAGGGGGCGCCCGCGCAGGTCCTTGAGCGCGGTCTTGAGGAGGTGCTCGGCGGCGGAGTTGGCGTGCACGACGTGGCCCTCGCGGCCGAGGATCACGACCGCGTGCGGAATGGATTCGAAGAGCGCGCCCGCCGGGTCGGGTCGCCTTACCGCGGTGCGACGCGCCACGTCGGACGAACGGATGCCAGGTGTCCCGGAACTCAAAGTATCCCTCCCAACCGTCGCCTCGCCCCGGGACGCAGCCGAGAGGGAACTCTAGGTAGGCGCGCTCTGCCCGCTGTTAAGAAGCTGTAAAGAGGTTGGCGCATATAGCCGACGCCACGGGGGAAGTTTGGGTGCCGACAATGGTCAGGCCGTGTCGACGAAACAGGTGGAGGGCATCGCCCTGGTCGTGCTCGGCCTGGTGTCGCTGGCGGTGACCCGGTGGCCGAACCAGAGGCTGGCGCGCCTCCTGTTCCGGCCTTCGTCCGGGCAGCCGGCCGCGAACGCGCGAGCCGTGCGCTACGTGCGCTACCTGATCTTCGCGGGGGTGGTGCTCTTCGGGGCCTGGATCGCGACCGGCCACTGACGGCCCCACCTTGCGGCAAGATGGGGGCCGCCGCCGTAGCTCAGCCTGGCAGAGCAGCCGCCTTGTAAGCGGCCGGCCGGGAGTTCGAATCTCCCCGGCGGCTCCGCCACCACCTCCCCTCGGGGAGGTCGCTCCGGCGGAGCCGGA
>DATCNF010000254.1:0-2536 GCA_036565325.1 Candidatus Dormiibacterota bacterium
GTTGAGCTCGATCACCTGGGGAAACGCGAAGGACGCTCAGCAGGATGTCCAGGGCCGCCGCTTCGCCCTCACCGCATCGCACGTCGTCGAGATGGACGTCCGGGGCACCGCCATCGCGGATGAGATGGGCAAGCGGCTGGCTACCTGGAAGTTCGACTAAGGCCTCTTGAAGAGGGTCTGGAACTTGATCGCCAGCCCCATGTCGCCCTTGATCTTGAGCTTGCCCTGCATGAAGGCGGCGGTCGGGTCGAGCTGGCCAAAGATGATCTTCACGAAGTCGTTGCCGTCGGCCGACAGGGTCAGGTTGGGGTTCTCGCCCTCGCCCTTGCCCGCGGTGGCGGTGGCGTCGGCGATCTTCACCCAGTACTTGCCGCCGTTGGCGCCGCCGAGGTCGAAGTTGATGGTCGCGTTGGTGTTCCCCGCCTTGTCGGGCAGGAAGTACTCCGGCATGTGTTCGAACAACTGGTCAGGCGTAACCTGATCGGCGTTCAGCTGGTCAGTCATAAGTCAGTCAGTCGCTCCTTCTTGGCTGGTTTGACGCTGCGCGCCAAAGTCATCTTCATCTTATGACGACCGATTTGAAGCTCGCGGAGGTGGCGCCCGGCGTCCACGAGCTGAGCCTGCCCATCCCCTTCGAAGAAGGCGAGGTCAACGTGTTCCTCTTTCGGGAAGGACGGCACCTGGACCTGATCGACTGCGGAATGAATACACCCGAGTCGATGGCCCTGATGCGGGCCGCGATCCAGCAGGTGGGGGGCAAGCCGCGCCGCCTGGTGGTGACCCACATCCACCCCGACCACTACGGCGCCGCGGGAGCGCTGGTCGAAGAGTTCGGAGTCGAGCTCTACCTGCACCGCCTCGAGGTGCCCCTCGTCCACCCGCGGTACCTCGAGCTGGAGACCCTGGTCGCCGAGGTCGGGCGTCATCTGAGCCTGCACGGTGTCCCCGACGCGGAGGCCGAGGCGCTGAAGAACGCCTCCCGCAACCTGCGCAACTTCGTGACCCCGGCCGAGGCCGACGTGCAGCTCGACGGCGCCGAGACGCTGGAGTTGGGCGGCCGTCGCCTGCTGGTCGAGTGGACGCCCGGGCACTCGCCCGGCCACATCTGCCTCTTCGACCGCGACGCGCGCCTGCTCTTCAGCGGCGACCAGCTGCTGGCCGAGATCAGCCCCAACATCGCGCTTCACCCGCAGAGCACGCCCAATCCGCTGGACGACTACGTGGCGGCGCTGCGGCGGCTGGTGGCGCGGGACCCGGCCACCGTCTTCCCGGCCCACGGGCGCCCCTTCCAGGATCCGGGCGAGGTCGTGGACGGCCTTATCGCGCACCACGAGCGGCGGAAGGACCGGATCGTGGAGTTGATCGGCGACGGCGAGATGTCCGGTTGGGAGGTCGCGCTGGGCCTCTGGGGCTACCGGGAAGAGATCTGGGAGCGCCGGCTGGCCCTCCAGGAGGGCCTCGCCCACCTGCAGTCGCTGGCGGTGGCGGGGCGTCTCGAGAAGCTCGCCTCGCCGCAGGCCTTCAGCTGGCGGCGGCCGCGCTGACCCTTTTCAAACCCAGGGGGAAGAGCTCGGCCGGGTAGTAGCCCACGCCCACCGTCCCCGGCCCGGCATGTGCGCCCACCACCGGTCCCAGGGCCTGCACAAGGAGCGTGTCGCAGCTGCCTTCGATCTCGGACGCGATCCGCTCAGCGGTGTCCTCCGAGGCGGCGTGGCCGACGATCGCGCAGAGCCCGCGGCCGCGGTCCTGCTCGCGGACCAGCTCGACCAGCCGGGCGATGGCGCGCTCCTGGGTGCGCACCCGCTCCAGCGGCGAGACCTCGCCGCCGCGAATGGTGAGCACCGGCTTGACCTGGAGCACCGAGCCGAGGAGGGCGTTGGCGGCGCCGATCCGGCCGCCGCGGCGCAGGTACTCGAGGGTGGCGACCACGAAGAAGACCCCGACCTGGCGGCGCAGGTCCTCCACCCGCTCGGCGACCTCGTGCGCCTTGGCGCCGGCGCCGGCGGCGGACGTGGCCGCGAGCACGATCAGGCCCAGCGGCATCGAGACCATCTCCGAGTCGACGACCCGGATGCGGTCGCCGGCCCCGGTCATGCGGGCGCCCTGGACGGCCGCCGCGTAGGTGCCGGAGAGCTTCGCGGAGATGTGGATGGAGACCACCTGGTCGTGGTCCTTCAGCAGCCGGCGGTAGGCTTCCTCGAAGCTCGCCGGAGTCGGCTGGGAGGTGGTGGCCGGGCCCGAGGCGGACTCCAGCCGGCGGTAGAAGTCAGCAGCCGTGATGTCGACACCGTCCAGGTACGACTGGTCGTCGAGCATCACCGTGAGCGGCACCACGGTCAGGCCGCGGGCGGCGGCGAGGTCGGACGGCAGGTCGGCGGTGGAATCGGTGACGACCGCCACCGATGTCATGTGACGATCCGTCGGGCGGGACTTGCCTCGAGGTGGCGGGCGGCATCGACGAGCTGGGTGAGGCGCGCATCGGAGGCGCGTCCCGCTTCCTCGAGCAGCATCGCGAAGCGGCTGCTGGCGGCCTGTC
>DATCNF010000255.1:0-7545 GCA_036565325.1 Candidatus Dormiibacterota bacterium
GGGGAGCCGGTGAAATGCGTGGACGAGGTGATGCGCCGGGGCTGGCCCACGCTGGTCGGCAACCACGACCGCGCCTGCACCGACCAGCGCATCCTCGACTGGTTCAACGATGACGCCGCCCACGTCATCCGCTGGACCATAGAGGCCCTGGGCTCGGCCCGGCTGCAGTGGCTGGAGTCCCTCCCCGAGTCCGCCGACCGCGACGGCGTCCTACTCGTCCACGCCAGCCCTCGCGACCCGATCTTCGAGTACATCCTGGACGGCACCACCGCCGCCGCCAACCTGGAGCTGCTCAACGGTCGCGCCTGCCTGCACGGCCACACCCACGTGCCGGGCTACTTCTATCCGGACGGCGACTCGATCGAGCACAACTACTGGCTCGGCCGCGTGCGGGTCGCCGGGCCGGCGCTCATCAACCCGGGCAGCGTCGGCCAACCACGCGACGGGAACCCTGACGCCAGCTATGCGATCTGGGACACCGACGAGGAGAGCCTCGAGTGGCGGCGGGTGGCTTACGACCGCGAGGGAGCCAAGCAAGCGATCCTCAAGGCCAACCTGCCCGAACGGTTCGCCACCCGTCTTGACGTAGGCCGATGAGCCGCGCGCGGTACCGGCGCCTGGCGCTGGCCGCCGCGGCCGCCTTCGGCGCCTGGTCGGCCGGGTTCGGCATCTACTGGTGGCTCGGCTTCGTGGCCGGCGACCTCAGCGGCCCCGACTTCTTCTCCTTCCACGCTGCCGCCCGCATCTTCCTGGAGCGTGGCGGGGGCGCCGTCTACGACGAGTCGCTGCAACGCCTCTACGAAGGCCGGCAGGCCCTGCTGCCCTACATCCATCCGCCCTACTTCACGCCGCTGATCGCGCCTCTGGGCAAGCTCGACCTGAAAACCGCGTACGTCGTGGCCGGCGTCGTCAACCTCGTTCTGCTCGCTGCCAGCATCGCCGTCCTGACAGCCGGCAGCGCCACGCTCCGAAAGCCGCGCGCGGCGCTCGTGACCGTGCTCATCGCCGCCGGTTTCTTTCCCCTCCAAGCGACCGTCATCCAGGGCCAGTCCGACCTCCTGATGCTGCTGCCCCTGGCCGGCGCCTACCTGGCCTGGAGCCGCGGCCGCACCGGCTGGGCGGGCGTGCTGGCGGGGCTGGCCCTGGTCAAGCCGCAGCTGCTCCTCGTGGTGCCCGCGCTCTTCATCGCCCGCCGCGCCTGGCGAGCGCTGGTCGGGATGGGCGCTGTCGCAACAGCGCTGGCCGCCATCGGCCTGGCGATCTCCGGCGTCAAGGGCGCCGGCGCCTACCTGCAGCTGGTGGCCGGCTGGGCCGTAGGCGGCCATTCCGGGAACCCGATCACCCAGCAGACCGTCTACTCGCTGCGAGGCGCGCTGGAGCTGATCCCGGGCGGCCGCCTGCCGGCGCTGGCCCTGCTGATCGCCCTCCTGGCGCTGACCGCGCTGGCGCTGAGCTGGCGACCGGACGTCCCCCGTCTCGATTTCGCCCTGGCCGTGGCCGCCGGCGTCGCCCTCAGCCCCTACGAGAACCTGCACGACCTGGCTTTGCTGGTGGTGCCGGGCGTGGCGCTCGCCGACCTGGCCCGGAGCGACCAGCTGCGCTGGCCGGGAGCCGCCGCCGCCGTCCTCACAGCGGTTTACGCCGGCACCGAGGTGACCCTGGGCATCGGCACCTGGACCGCCGCCGCCGCCGTGATCCTGCTCGCCGGCTACCTGGTCGTCGAGCGCATGGCTGTGCGGCCGGCGCCGATCCCCCTGGCCGGGTTCGAGCTCACCTCGCCCCGGCCACACCGCGTCATCGTGCTGCCCGCCTACCGGGCCGCTCGCACGCTCAAGGAGGTCGTGGAGGGGATCCCCCAGGGCCAGGTCGACCGCATTCTCCTGGTCGACGACGCCAGCGCCGATTCCACCGTCAGCGTGGCCACGGCCCTCAAGCTGGACGTCATCCGCCACCCTCGCAACCTGGGCTACGGGGGCAACCAGAAGACCTGCTACCGGGCGGCGCTGGCGATGGGCGCCGATGTCGTGGTCATGCTCCACCCCGACGCCCAGTACGACCCCGCGATCGTGCCCGAGCTGTGCCGCGTCATCGAGGAGGGCAAGGCCGACATCGTGCTCGGCTCGCGCTGGTTGGGCATCGACCCACGGACCGCCGGCATGCCGGGCTGGAAGCGCGCCGGCAACCGCTTCCTGACCTGGCTCGAGAACCGGACGCTGGGGCTCAACCTCTCCGAGTTCCACACCGGTTACCGCGCCTACAGCCGCCGCTTCCTGGAGACCATCCCCTTTCTCGAGAACAGCGACGACTTCGTGTTCGACACCCAGGTCCTGGTCCAGGCGGCGGCCTTCGGCTTCAGCTTCGGGGAGGTGCCGGCGGTCGGCCGCTACTTCGAAGACATGAGCTCGATCGGCCTGCGCACCAGCGTCATTTACGGGCTCAAGACGCTGGCTTGCCTGGCCCGCTACATCCTGCATCGGGCCGGCTTTGCAAGCCCCTGGCTCACGCCCCGCCGGGCCCCCCGGTCAGACGTCGACGAACAGCCGCTTCCGCCACGCCAGGTAGCCCACCACGGCCACGTTCAGTAGCAGCGCACCCGCCTTGAAGAGGGTCGGGTGGTGGAACAGCTCGTACACCTCGTAAGGGATCAGAAGCCCGGTCGCGACCACGGTCAGGTACTCGGCCCAGCGCCGGCGCATCGCCAGCCCGATGCCCTCCGTGCCTTCCAGCAGCGCGTAGCCGAGGAGGCCGATCGCGAGCAGCGTCTGATGGTTGAAGAAGCCGATCCACGCCACCGCCCGCAGCAGCAGCGAGGTGATGAAGCTGCGGTCCGCCCCCAGCAGCAGCTGCTCCTGGGCGTCGGTCGCCAACTCGTACAGGAGCCCCGTGCGGCCCGTGACCATCAGTGTCACGGCGACCGCGATCAGGATCGCGGACTTGACGATCCGCTCCAGGATGATGAGCTTGACGAAGCCGTCGTGCTCTTCGGTCCGCTCGGCGAGCGACTCCCACCAGCGGACGTGCCAGGGACTGGTCAGGCCTCCAGCTTCTCCCTGAAGAGGACCACCCGGCAGGGCGCGTTCTTGAGCACGTAGGGCACCGTCTTGCCCAGGAAGAACTCCCCGAACCGCCGCTTGTAGGGCAGCCCCATGACGATGGTGTCGGCTCCCCACTCCTCGGCCTCGCCCACGATCGCGGGCCCCGTGTCACGGGCCTGCACCATCTCGGTCTCGGCCTCCATGCCCGCCTCGGCGGCCAGCTGCTCGAACTGCTCGAGCACGCCCTCGCCGTGCTCGACCAGGTGCTCCACGGGAGCCGACAGCGGGAGGGCCCGGTTGACCTCGATCACGTGCACCGCGTAGAGCTTGGCGCCGCGGGCCTTGGCCATCCGGCAGGCCATGCGTACGGTCTCCTCGTCCACCTTCTGGCCGCCGACGGCCACCAGGATCCGCGCGCCCGCGCTGCTCGCCGCGCCCGCCCGCTCCTCGGCCAAAGGCGGCTAGGCCTCGCGGCCGCGCGTGAGGCGGCGCCAGACCACGAACGAGCCGAAGGCCACCATGGTGAAGGCCATCGCGACCTCGATGCCCCCGCTGACCGGTCCCTCGGGGCGGTGAAGGGCCAGGTACAGGAAGAGCCAGGCCCCGAACGCGAGTGACATCAGCCCCATGAAGGTGAACGGAAAGCGCACTCGGGGCAATCGTACAATCCAGACTTCGTGAAGGTCCTGATCGTGGGCTGTGGCCGCGTCGGCTCCAGGCTGGCGGCCGACATGTCCCGCGAGGGGCACGAGGTCACCATCGTCGACCGCAACCAGCGGGCGTTCGACCTCTTCGCCACCCGCGGCGTCCTGGGGCCGTCCTTCAACGGCAGCTTCGTGATCGGCGACGGCTGCGACTCCGAGCTGCTCAAGCGCGCCGGTATCGAGGACGCCGACGCCTTCATCGCCGTCACCGAGGGCGACAACCGGAACATGATGGCGTCCCAGATCGCGCACCACGTCTTCAAGGTGAAGCGGGTGGTCTGCCGGCTCTACGACCCCGCGCGCGAGGACGCCTTCAAGAATGCGGGCATCCAGACCTACTGCCCGACCCTGGTCGGCGCGGCCGCCATCCACAAGCTGGTCGAGGGGTAGCGGTGTACCTGATCGTGATCGGCGGCGGCACCGTCGGCTACTACCTCTCCCGCCACCTCATGGAGCGTGGCGAGGAGGTCACGCTGGTGGAGAAGGACGGCGCCCGCGCGGAATGGCTGGAGAGCCAGCTGGGCAGCATCGTGATGCGCGGCGACGGCGACGAGCTCTCATTCCTGGCCACCACCGGCATCGAGCGCGCGGACGCCGTGCTGGCGGTCACCGGCGACGACGAGGACAACCTGGTCGCGCTGCAGCTGGCCAAGGAGCGCTTCAAGGTGCCCCGCACCATCGCCCGGGTCAACAACCCCGCCAACGTGGCCATCTTCAAGATGCTGGGCATCGACGAGGCGATCTCCGCCACCGATGTCCTGCTGGGCGCGCTCGAACCTCGGATCAGCGGCGACTGAGAGGCCGGTAGGCAACAAAAAAGGGCCGCCCGCAGGCGGCCCTTTCATCGGCGGTGGGGCCTACTTGGCCTTGCCGATCTTGTAGATCTTGGTTCCGCACTTCGGGCATGTGCCGACGGTGGCGGGCTTACCGTTCTTCATCGTGATCTGCTGAGGGTCTTTCATCTCGACCTTCATCTTGTCCTTCAAGCAGTAACCTTCCATGTCTTATAAAGTGACCCTCCTGCACTCAAGTTTTAAGTAATCGTCCGGCAACACCGCCGTATTCTAGTCGCGCTTCGATCTCAATTCAACCCGAGTTCGCCCGGACAGGCCCGTCGGGGCCCTATCGTGGAGGCCGAAATGCTCTTCCTGACCGAGGTCCTGGGGGCCGAACTGGTCGACGTCCGGCAGCGCCGCAGCGGGCGCGTGCGGGACCTCGCGGTGCGCATCCAGGAGCCCTATCCGGTGGTCACCGGGCTCGTGGTCTCGCGCAGCCGGGAGCTGGTCATCCCCTGGTCCTCGGTGCGCGCCATCGCGGGTCGGGAGGTGGCGCTGCGGGTGGCCCGCGAGGAGGTCGAGAAGTACCCTGCCGCACCGGACGAGGTGTGGCTGGCGCGGGACGTGCTGGACAAACAGATCGTCGACCTCGACGGCCGGCGCGTGGTCCGCGTCAACGACCTCCAGCTCACCGAGGTGCGCGGCGAGCTGCTTCTGGTGGCGGCTGACATCGGAGTCCGCGGCATCCTTCGCCGGCTCGGCCTGGAGGGGCTGGGTAAGGCAGTGGCGCGCCTCTTCGGCCGCAACCTGCCGATGGTCCTGGTGGCCTGGAACGTGGTCGCGCCGCTGGAGCCGCAGGCCGCCGAGGCGGCGGCCGCCGGGGACGAGCTCCGGCTCCGGATCTCGGGCAAGCGGATCGCCAAGCTGCACCCGGCCGATATCGCCGACATCGTCGAGGAGCTGGGCGCCAAGGACCGCAAGGCCGTGTTCGAGGCCCTGGAGGAGGACATCGCGGCCGACACCCTGGAGGAGATGGAGCTCGAGGACCAGGTCTCGGTGATCGAGCACATGGACGCCGAGCGCGCCAGCGACATCCTGGAGGAGATGCCGCCCGACGAGGTGGCGGACATCCTGGCCGAGATTCCCGAGCACCGCGCCAAGGAGATCCTGGGCCTCATGGAACGCGAGGAGCGGGATGACGTCCAGGAGCTGCTGGCCTACCGGGAGGACACCGCCGGTGGCCTGATGACGACCGAGTTCGTGGCCGTCCGCGAGGACCTGACGGCGCAGCAGTGCATCGACGCGCTGCGCCGTATGGAGCCGGACGCCGAGTCCATCTACTACGTCTTCGTGGTCGACGACCAGGAGCACCTGCAGGGCGTGCTCTCCCTGCGCGACCTGATCGTGGCCTCGCCCGACCGGCCGATCCGGGAGATCATGATCCGCAACGTGGTCACGGTCCGCCTCGACGCCTCTGCCGAGGAGGTGGCCGCGGTCCTCTCCAAGTACAACCTGCTGGCGGTGCCGGTGCTCGACGAGGAGGACCGCCTGCAGGGCATCGTGACCGTCGACGACGTGCTCGACGAGGTCCTGCCCGATTCGGTGAAGCGCCGGCTGCCGAAGGTTTTCTAGGCCACTCCGCCGCGTGCTCGCCGGCCTGATCGCCCGCCTCCGCCGCTTTCGGCGGATCTTCATCCTGCTGGCCGTGATCGGCCCCGGCCTGATCACCTCCAACGCCGACAACGACGCCGGCGGCATCGCCACCTACTCCCAGGCGGGGGCCCAGTTCGGCTACAAGATGCTCTGGCTGCTGCTCCTGATCACGATCAGCCTGGTCGTCACCAACGAGATGGGCGCCCGCATGGGCGTGATCACCGGCAAGGGCCTCGCCGATCTCATCCGGGAGCGGTTCGGGGTGCGCGGGACCACCTTTGCGATGCTCCTCCTGATGGTGGCCAACGCCTTCACCACGGTCGCCGAGTTCGCGGGCATCGCGGCGGCCATGGAGCTGTACGGCGTCAGCAAGTACATCTCGGTCCCGGTGATGGCGGTGGTGATCTGGCTGCTGGTGGTGCGGGGCAGCTACCCGGTGGTCGAGAAGGTGCTGCTGGCAATCGGCCTCATGTACATCACCTACGTGGTCTCGGGGCTGCTGGTCCACCCCAGCTGGGGAGACGTCCTGCGCGGAAGTGTCGACGTGCCCCACGACGTGGTCGTCTCCAACGCCTATTTCTTGCTCGCGATCGCCCTGATCGGGACCACGGTGACTCCCTGGATGCAGTTCTACCTGCAGGCGGCGGTGGCCGAGAAGGGCATCCCCAACGAGCAGCTCGCCTACAGCCGGGTCGACGTCATCGTGGGCGCCTTCGTGACCGACTTCATCGCCTTCTTCATCGTGATCGCGACCGCCGCCACGCTCTACGGCCACCTCAGCCCGGCGCAGCTTTCCAACCTGCAGGCCGGCGACTACGCCAAGGCACTGGGACCGGTCGTTGGCAACGCCGCCAAGCTGCTCTTCGGAGCCGGCCTGTTCGGCGCCTCGGTGCTGGCCGGCAGCGTGGTCCCGCTCTCGACCAGCTACGCGGTGACCGAGGCCTTCGGCTGGGAGCGGGGCGTCGGCAACCGGTTCTCGGAGGCCCCCGCCTTCTTCGCCATCTTCACCGGGCTGATCGCCTTCGGCGCCGCCGTGGTCCTGATCCCGGGTGTGCCGCTGGTGGGCGTGATCCTGGCCAGCCAGGATGTGAATGGCCTGATCCTGCCCGTGGTCCTCGTCTACATGCTGGTCCTGCTCAACGACCGCCGCGTGATGGGCCGCTACGTCAACGGACCGGTGGCCAACGCGATCGGCGGCTCGACCGTGGCGCTGCTGGTGCTCCTGACGGCCCTGCTCCTCGTGAGCGCGATCCCGGGCTCCCCGCTGGCCGGCTAGGCTAGGCGGGCACCTCGAGGACGCGCTCCGCGAGGGCCGCGGGCGTGGCCCGCGCGATCGCCCGCAGGCCCACGTCCTCGATCGCCAGCGAGGCGCAGGCG
>DATCNF010000256.1:0-13667 GCA_036565325.1 Candidatus Dormiibacterota bacterium
GGTCGTGCAGTGCGCCCAGCTCGTGGGGCCCTCCAAGATCTTTTCCATCGACCTCGTGCCCGAGCGGCTGAAGCTCGCCCAGTCGTACGGCGCCATCCCAATCAACGCTGCCGAGGGTGACGCCTCGGACGCGGTCTTCGAGCAGACGGGCTTTCTGGGCGTCGACGTGGTGATCGAGGCGGTGGGCAACGCCAAGAGCCTGGAGACGGCCTGGTCGGTGGCCAGGACCGGTGCCACCATCGTCATCGTCGGCGTGCTGGTGGACGAACCCTGGCCGATCAGCTGCGGCGACAACTGGCTGCGCGCGCTCACCGTCAAGCCGATCCTCGGGGATTGCCTCACCTACCGCTACGACATCCTGAAGCTGATCGAGGCCGGCAAGCTGCGGCCGGAGGCGATCATCTCCCACACCATGCGGCTCGACGACGCCACCGAGGCCTATGAGATGTTCGACTCCCGGCAGGCCACCAAGATCCTGCTCAAGCCCTGAGCAGATAGGGGATGCGATGAAGAGCACATACGACTACATCGTCGTCGGGGCCGGCTCGGCCGGCTGCGTCCTCGCCGCCAGGCTTACAGAGGACGCCGAGGTCAAGGTTCTCCTGCTCGAGGCGGGCCCGCCGGACTCCGAGCCCGGGATCCACGTCCCAGTCGCGTTCTCGCGGCTCTTCAAGACGCCCTTCGACTGGGACTACAGCACGGAACCGGAGGCGCATCTGGATGGCCGCCGCATCTACCACCCTCGAGGCCGGGTGCTGGGTGGAAGCTCGTCGATCAACGCCATGGTCTACATCCGCGGCCACCGCGCCGACTACGACGCGTGGGCGGCCCTGGGCTGCGCCGGCTGGGGCTACGACGACGTCCTCCCCTACTTCATCCGCTCGGAAGACAACCAGCGCGGCGCCGACGCATATCACGGGACCGGCGGGCCGCTGGCGGTGAGCGACCCGACCTATCGGAACCCATTGGCGGCCGCCTTCGTGGAGGCGGCGATCGAAAGCGGCATCCCGGCCAACCCGGACTTCAACGGGGCCACCCAGGAGGGCGCCGGCTTCTACCAGCGCACGATCCGCGACGGCCGCCGCTGCGATGCGGCAGACGCCTTCCTGCGGCCCGCGCTCAGCCGGCCCAACCTCAGCCTGCGGCTGGGTGCGATCGCCACCCGCGTCGTGCTCGTCGGCCGCCGGGCGACCGGGATCGAATTCGTGCAGAACGGCCGCGTGCAGGTGGCGCGGGCCGAGCGCGAGGTCATCCTCTGCGCGGGAGCGTTCGAATCGCCGCACCTGTTGATGCTTTCCGGCATCGGGCCCGCCGAGCAGCTGCGCCGGTTTGGGATCCCCGTCCTCGACGACCTCGCCGGCGTGGGCGCGGGCCTGCAGGACCACCCGCACGCCCGCCAGGCCTGGACCGTCCCGAGCTCCCTGCCGGCCGACGCGGACGACTCCAACCTGATCCAGGCCGGCGCCTTCCTCCGCTCGCACGCGGACCTGGCCGCCCCCGACCTCCAGCTGATCGTGGCCTCGATGCCGATCGGCGCGCCGACCGCGGACGGGGGCGTGGTCCCGACGGAGAAGAGCGGCTTCACGATCACGGCCTGCGTCGCCAAGCCGGTCAGCCGGGGCCGGATCACGCTGGCGTCGGCCGAGCCCTCGGTCCGGCCGCGGATCGAGAACGGCTACTACGCAGACGGCGCCGACCTGGAGACGGCGGTCGCGGGCCTGGAAGTGGTGAGCCGGATCGCGCGTGCGCATCCGTTCGCGGATTTCGAACTCGAGCCGTTCTGCGTCCCGGAGGCGGGCGACCAGGGCGGCCTGCGCGCCTACGCACGCGCGGTGACCGGGACCGTGTACCACCCGGTCGGCACCTGCGCCATGGGCACGGTCGTCGACCCCGAGCTGCGCGTGCTCGGCGTCGACGGGCTGCGCGTGGTGGACGCCTCGGTGATGCCGAGCCTGGTCCGCGGCAACACCAACGCGCCGGTGATCATGATCGCCGAGAAGGGGGCCGACCTCGTGCGAGCTGCCAGCGGTTAAGAGTGCCCTGGCCGGGTAGTACCTGCTGTGGCCCTGTATCTGAGGTTGGGGGCGGCCGCTCTAGCGGCGATTGCGATCGGTGCCTGCGCGCAGGCACCGCCCGCGGTCTTGGATGCGGCGACTGCCACGGCCGCGCCCGCGCCCGCACCGCCGTCGGCCAACCCGGCCCTCGAGGGGCCGGCCGTGACCGGCGCCGCCCCCACTGTCGACGCCCCACCGCCGCCCGCTGCCGCGCCCGGCACTCTGCTCTTCAGCGGGCTCCCGCCGGGTGCTTTCCCGGTGCACGTCCACGCCGTCTGCAATGCAACGCAGGCATACCACCTCAGCGTGCTGGCCCCGTTGCTGGTGGACAGCCACGGCTCGGGCGGGATCTCGGTGCCGGCCGCCGACCTGGCGCACGGCTGGTGCGCGATCGTGTACGCGGACGCCAGCCTCCGGCGGGTCCTAGCCGAGCGGCCGCTTTAGCCCGTTCTGCTCACGGGCGCAGCGGGTCGCTTCGGTGCCGGTCCCGTGCCGGTGACCGCAGTGCCAGCGTTCCTCGACCTCGTCGAACAGCGTGCCTCGAAAACGGCCGGGCTCTGAGTCGCCTCTGGCGGGCTGTTGAAACTCAGCCGGCCAGGTTGAGTAACCGATGCGGAGCCGGCTCAGGGCGAGCGCCATCAGTTGAGGCTCCAACCGGACCCCGGGCGGACCAGCTGGGGGCCCAGGTCCGACCAGAACGCATAGCGGTCGACCAGCTCCAAGAGCCGGGTTTTCATGCCCGTGGCCAGGGGGGAGTCCTCCGCACAGCCATCAAACGACGCTCTCAGGCAGGATGTCAGTTCGGAATAGACGTCGCGCCAGTGGACGATGTCGTCCGCCTCGGCGCTGGTCTGAGGTTCACCCAGGAGTAGTTGCATGCTGATCCTCCACCCACATCTATCCCGATGGACAGGAACAACCGCCATAACAACGCGCGCGCGAACCCGGCGCTAGACTAGTACATACGTATGACAGAGGGTGGGTCTGGGGTCTGGAGCGGCGCCCTGGTCAGCCAGGAGGAGGAGCACCTCAGCGCGCGTGACCTGATCGTGCGGGCGGCCGCCGAGTCGCTGCTCGAGAACGGCTACTCGGGGACCTCGGTCCGGGCCATCGCCTCCCGCGCCAACGTGGCCATCGGCAACCTCCAGTACTACTTCCCCACCAAGTCCGAGCTCCTGGTCGAGGCCTGGCGGTACCTGACGGGGCGCTCGGTCGAGCAGCTGCGCACCGCGCTCAACCAGCTCACGGACCCGCTCGAGGTCCTCTCGGTCGGGGTGGAGTCGATCTGGGACTCCCTGCGCCGCCTGGGCGACGTCCAGCTGGCGGCCTTCGACCTCCTCGTCCAGGCGCCCAAGCAGGAGCGCCTGCAGGCCTACCTGCCGGAGCTGTTCACCCGCTACCGAGAGGTGATCCAGGAGCAGCTCGACCGCATGGAGGCGGCGGGCCTGGTGCGCTTCAAGGTCGAGCGCGAGGTGCTGGTCCCGCTGGTCCTCAACACCGTGCTCGGCTTCGGCCTCTACTACGTGGTCACTCGCGACGACGAGTCCTGCCTGCGGGCGCTCTCCGCCTTCCAGCGCATCGCGCCCACGCTCGTGGAGCCGATCTCGTGACCCCCGCCGGGATTCGCGAACGCGACCTGGAGAGCCTCGACTCGATCTGGTCGGGCGGCCTGGGCGAGGCCTGGGAGGCCTACGGCAACCACCACGCCGACGGCCGCGTCACGCTGGCGGCCGCGCTGGTCGAGACCGGGGTCTCGCTCCAGGGGCTGGGCGTGCACACCGCGCCGGCGGGCGAGCTCCTGATCGGCGACCTCTGCCTGGCCCGCGCCTCGCGCCTGCTCGCCGACGCCGGTGATCGTGACCTCCAGGTCGCCTTCGCGCGCGCCGTCGAGACGGTGTCCGCGCAGGCGGCGGCAGGGCAGGCCGTGAGCCCGATCCGGGAGCTCCTGCAGAGGGCGCTCGGGCGGTGATCGCGGGCCGCCGGCTGGAGATCGCCACCACCCGAGGGACCGAGTTCGTCGATGTCACGCCAAGCCTGCAGGCGGAGGTCGAGCGGGCCGGGCTCTGCAACGGGCGCCTCTTCGTACAGTCGCTGCACACGACCTTCGGTCTGCTGGTCAACGAGAACGAGCCGCTGCTGCTGCGCGACTTCGAGGCCCTGCTGGAGCGGATGGCGCCGGATGGCGGCGTGTACCTGCACGACGACTTCTCCCAGCGCGCCGACGTGCCGGCGGACGAGCCCGCCAACGGCCATGCGCACTGCCGGCAGGTGTTTCTCAGCCCGTCAGTGACCCTCCTGGTCGAGGATGGCCGCCTGCTGCTGGGACGCTGGCAGTCGGTCTTCGCGGTCGAGCTGGACGGACCGCGGCAGCGGAACCTGGCGCTGCAGTTCGACGGCGACTTCGGGGGAGCCCGCGAGCGGCCGCCGAGTGGAGCCCGCGACCTCGTGGAGCTGGAGCTGGCCCGCCAGCTGGCGGTCGACCCCGAGGCTGTACAGGTGCCCATGCGGCGGCTGGTCGAGGCCGGCGGCAAGCGTCTGCGACCGCTGCTGGTCACGCTCGGCGGCCGCCTCGGCAGCCAGCCGGACCCGCTGCGCACCAGCACCCTGGCCGCAGCGGTCGAGCTGATCCACGCCGCCACCCTGGTCCACGACGACTACGTCGACGATTCGGCAACCCGGCGCGGCAAGCCGACGGTGGCCGCGCACGAGGGCCCGCGGCGGGCGATCGCGGTCGGCGACTACTACTTTGCGAAGGCCACGCGCGTGATCGCGGAGCTGGGCGACGGGGCGGTCACCTCGACCATCGCCGAGGCCATGGAGGCCATCTGCCGGTCGCAGATGGACGATGTCGCGCTGCGCGGCCGCTATCCCGGCGACCACGGCTCCTATCTGCAGGTGGTGCGCGGGAAGACCGCGGCCCTGATGGCGGCGGCCTGCGTCTCGGGCGCGCAGCTGGCGGGCGCCGAGGCGGCGATCGTCGAACGCCTGCGCCGCTATGGCGATCTCCTCGGCATCGCCTTCCAGATGGCCGACGACGTCGTCGACTACAGCGATGCCTCAGGCAAGCCCGCGGGCCAGGACATCCGCCAGCGCACTCTGTCCCTGCCCCTGATCTACGCCCACGAGGACCACGAGGTCGGGCCCCAGATCCGCGACCTGCTCAGGCACGACCTGGACGACGCCGCGGTGCGTCGGGTGGCCGAGCTGGTCAAGGCCTCCGGCGCCCTGGAGCGGGTGGGCGACGAGGCTCGCGGCCTCGCCCGCGCCGCCGTCCACGAGCTGGAGGGCGTGGACCTCAACGGCACCGGCGCGACCTTCGTCGAGCTGGCGCATTCCGCCGTCGACCGCATCTCCTGAAGACCCCCTCCCCCACGGGGAGGGCAGGGGTGGGGGCCGCGTCAGCGCCCTCCCCTACTTCGGCCTCGGGGCCGGATCCTTCCTGGCCCTCTACCTGCCCCAGCCGCTGCTGCCCGACCTCGACCGCGAGTTCCACAGCCCGCCCGCGCTCACGGGCCTGGTCATGACGGCCGCGCTGCTGGGCTTTGCGGTGGCCGGGCTGCTCCGCGAGGGCGATCCCCAGCGCACCCTGCGCCGAGCCATGTGGCTGACGGTCATCGCCTGCGCGGTGGCCGCGCTCAGCCCCAGCCTCTGGGTTCTGATGGCCGCCCGGGCCGGGCAGGGCGTGGGCATCGGCCTGCTGGTCGCGGGCGGCCTGGCCGACGTCCCCCGGCGCCTGCCACCGGGCGAGGCGGGCCGGGTGACCGGCGCCATGATCGCGGGCACCGCCCTCGGTGGCCTGCTCGGCCGCGCCGCCGGCTACGCCGGCCTCTTCCTGACCTGGCGCGGGGCCTTCGCGCTGGGGGCGGCCGGGATGCTGGCCGTGGTCGCGGCCAGCCTCTCGCGGCTGGCGCGCGACGCCCCTTCTGCCCACGCACCCCCCGCGGGCGGCAGGCCGGGGCGGGCCCCGCTCTCGATCACGCTGGCCGGGCTCTTCATCCTGTTCGTCAGCGTCGGCATGTTCGACGCCATCCCCTACCGGGTGGCGGCGCCGCCCTTCGGCCTGCGACCGGTGGTCGGCGACCTCGTTTACCTGGTGTTCATCCCGGCCACCCTCTACGGGCTGGTGGCCGGCCGGCTGGTCGACCGCTTCGGCGCCCGCCGGCTGATCGCGGGCACCGCTGTGGTGGAGATCGTGCTCATGCTGGTGGGATTGGCGTCCTCGGTGCCGGCCCTGGTGGTGGCGGCAACCGCCGGGATCTGCGGCACGGTCGGGCTGCACGTCGCCCACAGCGGCTGGGCCGCCTCCTACGGGCGGGCCGCGGTCGGCCGCTACCTCGCCATGTACTACGTGGGGGGCGCGCTGGCCGCGCCCATCACCGCCTACGGCTATCAGCGTTACGGCTGGGCGGGCGTGATCTGGCCGCTGGTCGCGGTCACCGCCGTGGTGCTAGTGCTGGCGCTCGCCCGTCAGGATCCCGACCGTGCCCAGGGTCAGCAGCCGGATGCCGGGCTGGCCCCAACCGGCGTTCCGGGCTAGCTCCAGCAGCTCCTCCGGCGAGCGGTAGGAGTCGATGGTGTCCGCCAGGTAGCGGTAGGCGCGCGGCTGCCCGGAGACCAGTCCGCCGATGCGCGGCAGGCCATGGGCGAGATAGAACCGGTAGCCGCGGCCGGCCAGCGTGGCCCGCGGCTTGACGAACTCCAGGACTACCATCCGCCCGCCCGGTCGCACGACTCGCCGCATCTCCGCCAGGCCGCTCGTGGGGTCGGCGAGGTTGCGCAGGCCGAAGGCGATGGTCGCCGCATCGAACTGGGCGTCCGCCACGGGGAGCGCCAGGGCATCGCCCTGTAAGTAGTGGGGGCCCGGGGCGCGCGCCGCCGCCACCTGGAGCATGCCGGCGCTGAAGTCCAGGCCGACCACCCCGCCGCCCAGCTTGAGCAGCTCCAGCGAGAGCTTGCCGGAGCCGCAGGCCACGTCGAGCGCGAGGCCGCCCGGTGGCAGGCCCGTTGCCCGCGCGGCGGCGCGCCGCCAGCGCGCGTCCGAGCCGCCCGAGAGCAGGGTGTTGATGAGGTCGTACCGTCCGGCGAGGCGGTCGAACATCGACCGGACGGCGGCGGGGTCGCGTTCCTTCACCGCTGGTGCCATGCGGCCAACAGCTCCTGTTCCTTCTCCGGAGCCATGCCGCCCCGCTGGCGGACCGGGCCACCGGCGTCGACCTGGGGCGGGCCCTCGACGCGCGTGCGCTCCCAGGCCAGGGTCTCGGCTACGGTCAGCTCCAAAGGCCGGAAGCGGAGGCCCTCCGCCAGGGCGCGGTCGATGGGCGCGTTGTGGAGGTCGCCCAGGTGGCCGGGGATCCAGAGCGGCATCTCCATCCAGGGGCCGACCTCCTTCTGGAGGAGGAATTCCTCGTCGGCCCAGGTCAGGGTCGCCCCACTCCGGCTGACCGCGACGCAGGTCTCCAGGACCCGCCCCATGGTGGTGGGCGGCTCCGGGCCGGTGGTGTTGAAGGTGCCGGCGCCGCCCCGGGCGGCCATCGCCAGGGCCCAATCGGCGATGTCCCGGGCGTGGATGAACTGGACCCGCGCCTCGGGCCGTCCCGGCGCCAGGACCTCCGCGCCGCGGGCCACCCGCTCGGGCCAGTAGGTGAATCGGTTGGTGGGGTCGTGCGGGCCCACGATCAAGCCTGCGCGCAGGTTGAGGACGCGACCGGGCATGAGCTCGTCAGCCGCCTGCTCGCAGAGCGCCTTGAGCCCGCCGTAGTTCTCGGTCACCGCCTCCGTGGCCGGGTCGTCGAGCTGGATCACGGGCGCGGTCTCCGACTTGTCCGCCTGGTCCAGCGGGTAGACCGAGATCGAGGAGACCAGCGCGTAGTGGGCCGCACGGCCGGCCAGCGCTTCCAGCAGCGTGCGCACGTGCCGGGGGACAAAGGCCGAGGGATCGAACACCGCGTCCCATTCCCGGTCGCCCAGGCCGGAGAGGTCCTGGTTGCGATCGCCGTGGATCTTCTCCACCGCGCTGAAGAGGTCGGGGTTGGTCTGCCCGCGGTTGAAGAGGGTGACCTCGTGCCCCGCCTCGAGCGCGGCTTCGACGTAGTGGCGGCCCAAGAAGGCGGTGCCGCCGAGGACCAGTATTTTCAGGCGCGTTCCCAGACCGACGCGATGCCCTGGCCGACGCCGATGCACATGGTGGCCACGCCGTAGCGCGCACCGCGGCGCCCCAGCTCCCGCACCAGCGTGGAGACCAGGCGCGACCCACTGGAGCCCAGGGGGTGGCCGAGCGCGATGGCGCCGCCGTTGACGTTGACCTTCTCCTCGTCGATCCCGAGCAGTCGCAGGCAGGCGACCGACTGCGCCGCGAAGGCCTCGTTGATCTCGAAGAGGTCCACGTCGTCCACCTTGAGCCCGGCCTGGTCCAGCGCCCGCGCCGCGGCGGGCACCGGGCCGATCCCCATGTAGTCGGGATGGACCCCGGCCGCGCCCGCGGCCACGAAGCGCGCCAGCGGCTCCAGCCCGCGGCGCTCCGCCTCCGCCCGGGACATCAGGACCACGGCGGAGGCGCCGTCGTTGAGCGGCGAGGAGTTGCCCGCCGTGACGGTGCCGTCCTTCTGGAAGACCGGGCGCAGCCCGGCCAGCACCTCCGGCGTGCTGTCGGGTCGGGGGCCCTCGTCCTCGCTCAACCGGATCGGTTCGCCCTTCTTCTGGGGCACCTCCACCGGCGTGATCTCCGGCGCCAGGCGGCCTTCCTTCTGCGCGGCCAAGGCCAGCCGGTGCGAGCGGGCCGCGAACTCGTCCTGCTCCTCGCGGCCGACCTCGTACTTGGCGGCGACGCGCTCGGCCGTCTCCCCCATCTGCAGCGTGCCGTACATCTCCGCCATCCGGGGATTGACCAGCCGCCAGCCCAGCGAGGTGTCGTAGACCGTCTGGGGACCGCGTGGGAAGGCGCTGTCGGCCTTGGCCATCACCCAGGGCGCCCGCGTCATCGACTCCACCCCGCCCGCCACCATCACCCGGGCGGCGCCGGCCTGGATCTCGCGCGCGGCCGCGATCACCGCCTGCATCCCGGACCCGCACAGGCGGTTCACGGTCTGGCCGGGCACGTCCACCGGGAAGCCCGCCAGCAGGAGGCCCATGCGCGCCACGTTGCGGTTGTCCTCCCCGGCCTGGTTGGCACAGCCCATGACGACGTCTTCGACCTCCGCCGGCTCGACACCGGCGCGGCGCACCACCTCGGCCAGCACGGTCGCCGCCAGGTCGTCCGCACGCACGTCCTTGAGCTGGCCGCCGTAGCGGCCCATCGGGGTGCGGGCGGTGGCGACGATGACCGCCTCCTGGAGCTGCGTCATTCCCCCTTAAAGGACGGCTTGCGTTTCTCCAGGAAGGCGGTCACGCCCTCTTTGAAGTCCTGGCCCTGCATCTGCACCGCCTGGAGCAGGAACTCGAAGTCCAGCGCCTCCTCGAACGTGGAGTTGACGCTGAAGTTGACCGAGCGCTTGGCCGCCGCCAGCGCCATCGCGGGACCCGTGGCCAGCCGCTCCGCCAGCTCGCGGACGGTGGCCTCCAGCTGGTCGCCGGCCACCACCCTGTTGTAGAGGCCGAGCCGCTCCGCCTCGGCGGCGGGCAGCGGGTCGCCCGTGTACATCAGCTCGAACGCCCTGGCGGCGCCGATGAAGCGGGGCAGGAACCAGCTGGCTCCGCCGTCGGGCGTGAGGCCGATCTTTACGAACGCCTCGACCAGGGCGGCCTCAGGGGTGGCGAAACGCAGGTCGCAGGCCATCGCGATCGAGGCTCCGATCCCGGCGGCGACGCCGTTGAGGGCGGCGATCACGGGCTTGGGCATGTTGCGGAGGCCGGTGAGGATCCGCTCGTACTCGCCCCGGATCTCCTCGACGGCTCCCTCCCGGGTGGCGAACTCACGCACGTCGGCGCCCGCGCAGAAGGCGCGGCCGGTGCCGGTGACGACCACTACCCGGGCCTCCGGGTTGCGGTCGGCGTCGCGAACCGCGGCCGCCAGGGCGGCCCGCAGCTCGCCGTTGACCGCGTTCATCGACTCCGGCCGGTTGAGCCGGATCCAGAGCACGTTGTTCTCCAGCGTGGTCTGAACGGTCTGGGTCGCCACAGCGTCGCTCATAACGTCACTTCCCCTTGAACACCGGCTTGCGCTTCTCCAGGAAGGCTTTCATGCCCTCGGTCTGGTCCTCGGTCGCGAACAGGAAATAGAAGTTCTTTCGCTCCACGGCCAGCCCTTCGGCCAGCGTCGTCTCCAGCGCCTTGTTGATCGACTCCTTGGCCAGGCGCGCCGCGATCGGCGCCCGCGAGGCGATCTGGCGCGCCACCTGCTTGGCGACCTCGATCGTGACCTCGGCCGGGACCACCCGGTTGGCGAGGCCCAGCTGGTAGGCGCGCCAGGCGGTGATCGGCAGGCCGGTGAGGTTGATCTCCATGGCGATGTGCTTGCCCGCCGTGCGGGTCCAGCGCTGGGTGCCGCCGGCGCCGGCGATGATGCCGAGGTTGATCTCCGGCTGTCCGAAGCGCGCCGAGTCCCCGGCGATGATCAGATCGCAGGTCAGCGCCAGCTCGCAGCCACCCCCCAGCGCGTAACCGTTGACGGCGGCGATCAGGGGCTTGGTGAAGGCCGAGATCCTGAGCCAGCGGGCGGTCTGGTCGCGCTGGAGCTGCTCGATCGGCGTCCGCTCCGCCATGTCGCCGATGTCGGCGCCGGCGGCGAAGACCTTGGGCCCGCCGGTCAGGACCACGGCCCGGATCGAGTCGTCCTTGTCGAGCGCCCCCAACGCGTCGGTCAGCTCCTCGACGAGAGCCGGCGAGAGCGCGTTCAGGACCTTCGGGCGGTCCAGCGTGACGACCGCGATCGGCGCGTCCGCCTCCACGCGAATGAACTCGAAATCCATGCGGGTATCATCCGGCAATGGCTGCCCGTCGGTTGTGGGACTCGTATGGCCGAGTGGCCGACGATCTCCGCATCTCGGTCACCGACCGCTGTAACTTCCGCTGCGTCTACTGCATGCCCTTCGAAGGCTTGAAGTGGCTGAAGCGGGACGACATCCTCCGCTTCGAGGAGATCCAGCGCCTGGCGCGCCTCTTCGTCGAGCGCTACGGCGTGCGCACGATCCGGATCACGGGCGGGGAGCCGCTGGTGCGGTCGAAGGTCGAAGAGCTGGTGGCGATGGTCGCCTCCCTGGCGCCCGACCTCGACATCACGATGACCACCAACGGCGTGCTCCTGCGCAACAAGGCCAAGCTGCTGGCCGAGGCCGGCCTCAAGCGCGTGAACATCTCCCTGGACACGCTCCACATCGACCGTTTCCAGGAGATCGCGCGCGTGGAAGCGTTCGCCCGCACCATGGACGGCATCGCCGCCGCCGAGGAGGCGGGGCTCTGGCCGATCAAGATCAACATGGTCGTGATGAAGGGCCAGAACGACGACGAGGTCGTCGACTTCGCGCGGTTGGCGCGGGAGAAGGGCTACGAGGTCCGCTTCATCGAGTTCATGCCGCTGGACGGGGACGGCATCTGGCGCCCCGAGCTGGTGGTGCCCAGCCGCCGCATCCAGGAGTCGATCGAGGACCAGTTCCCGCTGGTGCCGGCGTCCGAGGACCGGCCGGGCCCGGCGGTCAAGTTCAAGTTCGCCGACGGCGCCCAGGGCGGGGTCGGTTTCATCTCCTCGGTCAGCCAGGCCTTCTGCGACACCTGCAACCGGATCCGGCTGACCGCCGAGGGCGGCCTGCGCACCTGCCTCTTCTCGCTGCAGGAGACGCCGCTGCGCGACCTCATGCGCTCGGGCGCCTCCGACGACAGCCTGGCCCGCGTGATCGAGAGCGCGGTCTGGGCCAAGGAGGAGGGCGGCGCGCTGCAGATCGGGACCGACGGCTATGTCAGGCCTGAAAAGAGCATGTCGCAGATTGGGGGTTAGGCCCGGACTCCTGGCGCTGGCCGGCGTCCTGGTGCTCGCGGGTTGCTCGGCCGGGGGGAACGGGTCCCCGAGCGCAGCCACGCCCACGCCGGTGGCCAGCGCCACCCCCCTGGCCACCGCGACGCCCACCAGGTCGGCCAGCTGCAAGCTGCCCGTCGCTTCGGGCGACGCGCCGACCGACGGCAACCCCGCCCATGGCCAGGCCGGCAGCGGCGGGTTCCTGATGCTGCCGGGCGGAGCCTTCGCCAAGGATCCGCAGAGCCTGGCCGCTTACGACAGCGCGGTCTCCAAGTGGCTGCCCGTGCCCCGGGCCTGGGTCTCCCCCGATGGCACCCACTACGCCTGGCCCGAGAACCAGCCCGCCGCCGGCCCGGTCACCGGGATCATCCACGTGGTCGAGATCGCCACCGGCGCCGACAAGGTGTTCCGCGTGCCGGCGCCCTCGATGCCCGTGAGCTACGAGGCCGGCGGCGTCTTCGTGACCCGGATCGTCCCCAACTCAGACGCGCCGCCGCAGGGGCTGAGCAAGCTCGATCCCACCACCGGGGACTTCAAGCAGCTCGCCGCCGACGGCAACTGGGTCGCCCTGGGCGGCGGCTTTGCCTTCGGCGGCGACGTCGACACCAGCGTGGCGCAGCCGCCGGCCAACGGCCCCGGCCAGTTCTACAACCGCGTGCGCAAGCTGGAGCTGGCGACCGGGACCGTCACGCCGGTCCAGACCTATCCCGGCAGCAGCGCGCGGGTGTTCGGCGCGCTGGGCACCAATCCCATCGTCGGGGTCGTGACGCCGAGCGGGCACTTCCAGGTCCAGGTGCCGGCGGTGATCTACGACAAGCCGGCCGGCCAGTCGGATCCCACCGACCCGATCGTGGTCGACGGCACCGACGTCTGGTTCAGCGGGCGCCAGGCGATCTTCAAGTGGAACGGCAGCGGCCAGCTCTCCGATCCCGTCGCGGTGCCGGTGCCGCTGGCGATCCCGGTGGGTGCGTGCCGGTGATCCAGGGCCAAAGCGACCAGGCGCGGCCGCCACTCACCGTCAGCGAGCTGGCCTTCGAGATCAGGCGCCGGCTGCAGCCGCTGGCCGCGGTCCTGGTCAAGGGCGAGGTCAGCGGCATGAAGGCGCTGCGCAATGGCCATTACGGGTTCACGATCCGAGACCGCGGCGCCGTGGTGGAGGCGTTCCTCTTCGCGGGCGACGCCCGCCGCCTGCCGCTGCTGCCGGAGGACGGCCAGGAGTTCGTGTTCCGCGGCCGCGTCGACTTCTGGCCGCAGGGCGGCAAGCTGCGCCTGATCGTCGACTGGGTCGAGTTCGACGACGTCGGCAAGCTGCGGGCCCAGCTCGAGCAGCTGAAGCAGCGGCTGGAGGCCGAAGGCGCCTTCGAGCTCTCGCGCAAGCGCGCCATCCCCTTCCTGCCGCGCCGGGTCGCGCTCATCACCTCGCCGACAGGCGCCGTCATCCATGACCTCCAGGAGACGATCCTCGACCGCTACCCGAACATGGACATAACCGTGTACCCGGCGCTGGTCCAGGGGACGGCGTCGCCGGGCAGCGTGGTCACCGCACTCCGACGCTGCAACCAGGACGGGGTGGCGGACGTGGTGGTGATCGCCCGCGGCGGCGGCAGCTTCGAGGAGCTCTACGCGTTCAACACAGAGCCGGTGGCGCGGGCGATCCTGGTCTCGCGGAT
>DATCNF010000257.1:0-2663 GCA_036565325.1 Candidatus Dormiibacterota bacterium
GAGGAGCGCTTCAGCTTCTACGGCGTCCGGGCCGCCGCCGATCCCGACGACGACCTCGAGGGCAGCCTGCTCGACCGCGTGGTCATGCCTCAGCTGGCGAGATTGCGAGCGGCGGCCGCGCGCTCCACCCCGTTGGGCCACTACGAGCGCCTGACCCGGGACCTCGCGCTGGCCGGCAATCCGCTGCAGCTGACGGCCACGGATTTCGTGGTGGTGCGCACCGCCGCGGCGGTGGTCGGGGCCGGCGCCGGGGCCGCGCTCGGCCTCCTCTTCGGCAGCCTGGTTCTCGGCGCGGTGGCGGCCGCCATGCTGGCCGGGATCGCCTGGCTGGGGCTCGAGGTCTGGCTGCGCAGCGCGGTGCGCGGTCGCCAGGGCCAGGTGGGCAACGCCCTCCCGGGCGCGCTCGACTTCATGGTGGTGGCGATGGAGGCGGGCATGTCCTTCGACGGCGCGCTGGCGCGCGTGATCGAGAAGTACAAGAACCCGCTCACCGACGAGCTGGCCAAGGTGCAGGCGGAGGTCAATCTCGGCCGCTCCCGGCAGGAGGCGCTCGAGGCCTTTGCGCGCCGCATGGGGATCGACGAGGTCAGCAGGCTCGTGCAGACGATTGTGAGCGCCAGCCAGATGGGCGTCCCCATGGTCGACTCGCTGCGCGTCCAGGCGGACGATGTTCGCTGGCGCCAGCGCGACCGCGCGCGCACCCGCGGCGCCCAGGCGCCGATCAAGATGACGATCCCGATGGTCCTGTTCATCTTCCCCACGCTCTGGATCGTCCTCCTGGGGCCTTCGGTCCTGGAGATCATGAGTCACGGCCTCTAGATCGAAGGGGAAGCTAGGCGAGCGGCAGCGTGAAGGCGAAGGTGCTGCCCTGGCCGGCCTCGCTGGTGACGCCGATGCTGCCTCCCATCAACCGCAGCAGCTCCCGGGTCAGCGCCAGCCCCAACCCGGTTCCCTGCTCAGACTGGCTGGCGGGGCCGTCGGCCTGCGTGAACTCGTCGAAGATCCGCACCTGCTCCGACTGGGGGATGCCGATCCCGGTGTCCGTGACCGTGACACGGGCGTCGGGCCCTGTACGCGCAAGGTCGATCTTGATCGAACCGCCGGCAGGTGTGAACTTGACCGCGTTGGAGATCAGGTTGAGCAGCACCTGGTGCAGCCGCCGGCGGTCGGCCAGCACCACCAGGCGCGGGCTGGTGCGGGTCGCCAGGTGCAGCCCCTTCTTCTCGGCCATCGGCCCCATCTTGGCCAGGGCGTCGGCGATCGCCTCGTTGAGGCTGGCGCGCTCGAGCTCGATCTGCATCTGGCCCGACGTCACCTTGGCCAGGTCGAGGACGTCGTTGATCAGCGTGAGCAGATGGTGGCCGCTGGTGCTGATGTTCTCCACGTAGCGGCCCTGGCGCTCGTTGAGCTCGCCGTAGCTGCCGGCGGCCAGCAGCTGCGCGAAACCCAGGATCGAGTTGAGCGGCGTCCGCAGCTCATGGCTCATGGAGGCCAGGAATCGGCTCTTGGCCTCGTTCTCGCGCAGCGCCTGAGCAGCCTGCGTGGCCTGGGTGATGTCGAGCACAACTCCCTGCACGTAGAGGGCCTTGCCATCGCCGTCCCGGACCGTGGTGCCGTGGTCCCGCACCCAGCGCAGGTCGCCGTTCTTGGCCAGGATGCGGTACTCAGCGCGGAAGCCCAGGTCGTCGACCAGGTTCTGGGCAAACGCCGCCACCACCGCCTCGCGGTCCTCCGGGTGGATGGTCGCCACCCACCCGGTGGCCGCGACGAGGTGCTCAGCGACGGAATACCCGGTCACGTCCAGCACCTGCGGGCTGACGTACTGGGAGGTTCCGAGCGCATCGGCGGCGCACTTGTACACGTACCCGGGCAAACCTTCCACGAGCCCGCGGAAGCGGGCGTCCATCTCGCGGGCGCTCTCGTCGGAGCGGGCGATCCGAGCCACCCAGCTGGCCGGCACCTGGAACGTGTCCCGGCCGGCGGCGGCCGCGATCAGCACATCCGTCACGGCGACCCCCGACTGGCCCTTCGCGATGTAGCCGTGCGCGCCGGCGGCGACCATCGCAGCCACCGCTCCCTCCTCCAGGGAGGCCGAATGAGCGACCACACGGGTGCCCGGCGAAATCCTGCCCAGCAGCCGCGTCAGCTCCTCGCCGCCGCCGCCCACCATGCGCACGTCGACCAGCGCCAGGTCAGGCTGGTGCTCGCGGGCCAGGTCCGCCGCCTCCGCCAGGCAGGTGGCGGTGCCGATGATGCGCAGGCGGTTCTCGTCAGCGACCAGGTCGGCGAGCGCCGACAGAACGGTCCGGTCGTCGTCGACCAGCAGCAGGGTTGCGGGATGGGCAGCCGTCGCTGTCACGCGTCCGAAGCTAGCCCCGACCGGCATCTCTGTCCCCCCTCAATCAGCCGGGCCGCGACTACCAGCCGTGGGGTAGTCGCTCCCTGCCATGAGGCGGGCCAGCTCAGGGCCCAGGCGCGCGATCTCCAGGCAGCCGTCGCTGCCCAGGAGGCGGGCCTCGGCCGCGCGTGCGTGGCTGCACCGAAAAGAGGTCAGGTAGACGAGACAGCCGGGCGCGGAGGCGCGGACCTGGCGGTCGATATACAGGTCTGCGAGCTGGTCGGGCAGTGCACGGACGTCGCGGCGGCGACCGTGGTGGCGGCTC
>DATCNF010000258.1:0-4420 GCA_036565325.1 Candidatus Dormiibacterota bacterium
TGTAGTTTCCACGGACCCTCTTGAAAGAGGGAGAGCCCTCTGAGACGGTATTGGTGCTTGACGCCAAACCGAACGGAGGGCTCGCTGTGCATCCTAGACCTCGTCTCAACCTCTACGGCAGACTCCTACTCGCTGAGCGGATGGAGGAGGGCTGGCCGGCGCCCGCGGTGGCCGAGGCCGCCGGCGTCTCCGTGGCCACCGTCTACGTGTGGTGGCGACGCTTTCGGAACGACGGTGTCAGCGGACTTGCGGACCGCAGCTGTCGGCCACACAGCTCACCGCGCCGCGTCCGAGCCGAAGTAGAGGCGGAAGTGGTCCGGCTGCGGCAGGAGCTGAAGCTGGGGCCCCACGAGCTTGCTGAGCGAAGCGGGCTGGCGGTCTCGACGTGCCACAAGATCCTGGTCCGACACGGGCTCCAGCGCCTGCAGTGGATGGACCGGCCGACAGGTCGAGTCGTACGCCGGATCGAGATGAGCCGGCCGGGCGAGGAACTCCAGATCGACGTCAAGCAGCTGGGGGTGATTCCTCCTGGCGGCGGGCACCGAGTTCACGGCCGCTTGGCCCGCCCCGGCCGCAAGCGCGGTCTCGGCTACGACTATCTCCACGTCGCCATCGACGCTTATTCCCGGGTCACCTACCTCGAGCGGCTGCCGAACCAGACCGGCGCCAGTTGCGCCGGCTTCGCCCGCCGCGCGCTCACCTGGTTCGCCGAGCAGGGCGTCCAGGTCGAGCGGGTTCAGACCGACAACGCCATGAACTACGTCTTGTCACGCGACTTCAGGTCGGCGCTGGCCGAGCACGGGGTTGAGCACCGTCGCATCCGCCTCCGTCACCCGCAGCGCAACGGCAAGGTCGAGCGCTTCCACCGGACGCTGCTCGAGCAGTGGGCCTACGTCAGGCCATACGACTCCAACGACCAGCGCCTAGCTCTCCTCGACGGCTGGCTGCACTGGTACAACTACCACCGCAAGCACACTGCTCTCGGTAGGCGCCCTCCCATGGACCGCCTCAAGAAGGTCTGTGGAAACGACATCTAGCCGGTCAGTTCGAGCTCTGTCAAGACGACCCGCTTGCGGGTTGTGAGGCGGCCGGAGACCGGCGACACGTAGGTGCCCGAAGTCGGCGCCACGTCGAGGTAGTCGCCGCCCACGGCGATGGTCACGTGGTTGAGCCCGCCCCGGCTCGCGTGCGTCGGATCGAAGGGCCAGGCGATGGCGTCCCCGGTCCCGTCGGCCGTCGGCAGCACCACCTCGACCCAGGCATGGGTGCCGCCCTCCCCGATCAGGTGGCCGGAGACATAACGCGCCGGCAGCCCGCAGGCGCGGCAGAGCGCCAGCATCACGTGCGCGTAGTCCTGGCAGACGCCGTGCCCGACGGCCAGGGCCTCGGCGGCGGTGGTCTTCACGCTGGTCACCCCCGCCTGGTAGGTCATGGCCTGGTAAACCCAGTCGTTGATCCGGTCCGCCAGGTCGAAGCCCCAGGCGGCGGACTTCTTCAGGGCCCGTGCCGCGCGCTCCAGGCGGGCATCCGGCGCGGTCAGCAGGGACGGCTGGAGGAGGTAGCCGGCACCCAACCAGCCGTCCGCCAGCCGGTGCGGCTCGCCGGCGCGACGCTCGACGCGCACCTCCGCCCGGAACTCGATCGCGGCCGCGATCGCCGGCGCCTGGATGTCGATGATCAGGTTGCCGAAGTCATCGCTGCGGTTCTCGACCCGGCATTCCGAGTCCCCGACCTCGACCCGATGCTCGATCCGTCGCTGATCGCCGAAGCGCTCCGGAGGGATCACCACCAGCCGGTGCCGGAGATCGCGGATCGGCGCCGGGTACTCGTACCGGAAGCTCTGCTCGACCAGGTAGGAAACGCGGCGCGCGGACGTCCAGTCGACGCTCATGAGGTGGGGTCGGCCCAGACCGTCATGGTCCGAAACGTGGCTGCCCCGTAGGTCGTCATCATCGCCACGTCGAGCGCGTCCCGACCGCGGCCGATCAGGACCCGGCCCTTGCGGCGCCGGTTGTTCCGGGGATCGAACGTCCACCAGCGGTCGCCCAGCCAGACCTCCATCCAGGCCGCGAAATCCATCGGGGCCGGGTCCACGGGCACCTCGATATCGGGCAGGTAGCCGAACACGTAGCGGGCCGGCACGTTCAGGGCGCGGCAGAAGGTGACCCCGAGGTGGGTGAGGTCGCGGCAGACGCCGACCCGGTCGCGAAAGACGTCGACCGCGGTGGTGCGGGGGTTGCTGGTCCCGTACTGGAAGCGGACGTTGTCGTGCACCCAGTCGCAGACCGCCTGCACGCGCGCGAAGCCCGTCTGGGTGTTGCCGAAAAGCTCCCAGGCGGTGTCCATGAGCTCGTCCGAGAGGCAGTAGCGGCTGGGCAGCAGAAAGTGCAGCAGCTCGCCCGGCAGCTCCTCGACGGCGACCTGGCCGGCACCCGAGGCGTCGGGGTCGACCGCGTCCGGAACCTCGCAGAGGGCGTCGTACCGGAGGACCAGCTCGCCGGGCTGCATCAGCAGCCGCCTGACCGGGTTGCCGTAGACATCGTCGTACTCGTCGAGCGGCAGGCGCGGCTCGGTCACCCACGTCTCGCTGAGGAGACGGTGGTCCGCGTCCGAGCGCGGCCTGACCTGCACGATGGCCGGGCTCGGCGCCGTCACCTCGTAGCGGAACTCGCAGCCCACGCGGAGGCTGATCGTTTTCTCTGCCATCCGGATGGCGGTGAAACTATACCGATGGCCGGTAACTCGCCTTTGGCTGCTGGTTACAGGACAGACGGCTTCTACGACGAGATGTTCGCCGGGCCGGCCCAGCCGCGTGTCGGCTATAGGCGCATCTATGAGCGGCTCAACGCCCTGGGCGCTGACGAACTTGCGCGCCGCCACGAGCAGGCGATGGGCATGCTACGCAACCACGGCATCACGTTCGCGGTCTATCCGGACGAGCAGGGGATCGAGAAGGTCTTCCCCTTCGACGTGATACCGCGGGTGATCTCGGCCCGCGCCTGGAAACGATTGGAGGCGGGGCTGCAGCAGCGGGTGCGCGCGCTCAACCTCTTCCTGGAGGACATCTACGGCCGCAAGCGGATCCTGCGCCAGCGGGCGATCCCGCCTGAGATCGTGCTCTCCAGCCCCCAGTACATGCGCGAGGTGGACGGGCTCCCGGTGCCGCACGGCATCCACTGCCACATCGCCGGCATCGACCTGGTGCGCGACCACCGCGGCGACTTCTTCGTGCTCGAGGACAACCTGCGCACGCCTTCGGGGGTGTCCTACGTGCTCGCCAACCGGCAGGTGATGAAGCGCGTGCTGCCCGACCTTTTCGCGGGCCACCCGGTGCGCCCGGTCGAGGGCTACACGCACCTGCTGCTGCGCAACCTGCGCTGGCTGGCGCCGCGCGGGGTCGACGAACCGACCGTGGTGCTGCTCACCCCCGGCCTCCACAACTCCGCCTACTACGAGCACCTGTACCTCGCGCGCCAGATGGGCATCGAGCTGGTCGAGGGCACCGATCTGCTGGTCGACCACGACCTTGTCTTCATGCGCACCACACGGGGCCTGCGTCGCGTGCACGTGATCTACCGCCGGGTCGACGACGAGTGGCTGGACCCCGTCTTCGGCCTGCCCGACTCGATTGTGGGCGTGCCGGGGTTGGTCAACGCCTACCGCGCCGGCGGCGTCGTGATCGCCAACGGCCTGGGCAACGGCGTCGCCGACGACAAGGCCGTCTACAGCCAGATCCCGGCCATCATCAAGTACTACCTGGGCGAGGACCCGATCCTCGCCAACGTCCCCACCTACCTCTGCGCCATCGACGACCAGCGCCGGCATGTGCTCGCCCACCTCGACCAGCTGGTGGTCAAGACCGTGGACGGTTCCGGCGGCTACGGGATGCTGATCGGGCCGCACTCCACGCGCCAGCAGCGGGAGGACTTCCGGCGCCGGATCGAGGCGCGGCCGCGCGCCTTCATCGCCCAGCCCGTGGTCTCGCTCTCCGTCCAGCCGGTGCTGGACGGCGGCCGCCTGCGCCGCTGCCACCAGGACCTCCGCCCCTTCGTCCTGACCGGCCCCGAGATCGAGGTGATTCCCGGCGGACTGACCCGGGTCGCCCTCAAAGCCGGGTCGCTGGTCGTCAACAGCTCACAGGGCGGCGGCAGTCGCGATACCTGGGTGCTGGGAGCGGCCGGCTCGGAGGACGGCGACAGTGCTTAGCCGGGCCGCCACCTCGCTCGCGCTGCTCGGCCGCATGCTGGAGCGCTCCTACCACCTGGCGCGAATCCTGGAGGTCCACGTCGCGCTTTCGCTGGATCGCTCGGACGAGCCCGGACCCGGGTTCTGGACCGGCCTCATGGAGCTGGCCGGTTGGGTGGGAGGCACCGTGGACCGCCGCGAGCAGGCGACCGAGCTGATCGTCGCCGGCTCGGCA
>DATCNF010000259.1:0-9332 GCA_036565325.1 Candidatus Dormiibacterota bacterium
GTGATCGACTTCGCGAGCCGGGTCGCGTTCGTCGTGCTGGGCGTGCTCGTGGTCAGCTCCGTGATCGCCGACCTGTTCTCCCAGGTGGTGGTGCCGCGGCCCTCGCGCGCCCGCTGGCGCATCTCGCGGATCATCTTCTCCTTGTCCTGGCGGAGCTGGCGGTGGTTCGCCCTGCGCTGGAACCCGGAGACGCGCGAGGACATGCTCGGCAGCTACGCCCCGGTGGCCGTGATCGTGCTGCTTGGCATCTGGGTCGTCCTGCTGGCGGTGGGCTATGGCTTCATCCTGTGGGGCCTCCGGGAGCAGACGCAGCCCGAGCTGCGCTCCTATTGGGAAGCCCTCTACTTCTCGGGAACCTCGCTGCTGACAATCGGCTTCGGGGACATCGTGGCCACCGCCGGCCTCTCCCGGATGGTGGTGCTGCTGGAGGCCGGGACCGGCCTGGGCACGGTGGCGCTGGTCATCTCGATGCTCTTCTCGCTCTATGCGGCCTTCCAGCGCCGGGAGGCGCTGGTGATCACCCTGGACGCCAGCGCCGGCGCGCCGCCTTCAGGCATCGCCCTGCTCGAGACCGTGCGCAAGTACAAGATGCCCGAGCATCTCGACCGCACCTTCGAGGACTTCCGGATCTGGTCGGCGGAAGTCCTGGAATCGCACCTCGCCTATCCGACGCTGATCTGGTTCCGGTCGAACCACGACAACGAGTCCTGGATCAGCGCCCTGGGCGCGGTGATGGACGCCGCCACCATGCTCCTGACCGCCATCGAAGGCGAGCCCCAGGGCCGGGCGGCGTTGATGTTCAAGGTGGGCGGGCACCTGGTCGAGGATCTCAGCCACCTCTTCGGCGACGGCCACGAGCACATCGCGGGGGTTGAGCGCTTCGAGTTCGACGAGGCCTGCCGGCGACTGGAGAAGGTGGGCTATCGCCTGCGCCCGGCCGACCAGGCCTGGGAGGAGTTCCAGGTCCGGCGCGCCGAGTACGCCTCGCCGCTCAACGAGTTCGCCCGCCTGCTCGTGATCCCGCCCGCGCCCTGGATCGGCGACCGCTCCTACCTGCCCCACGCGCTGCGCGCGACCCACGACTGATCCGCGATTGAACATCAGCCTCGAGGAGTTCAACCAGATCGGCAAGGACTTCCTGCCCGGACTGCTGGGAGTCGAGTTCCTGGAGGCCACGGCGGGACGGATGGTGTCGCGGCTGGACGTTGCGCAGCGCCACCACGCACCCAACGGCTACCTGCACGCGGCCGCGGTGGTCGCGCTGGCCGACACCTCCTGCGGCTACGGCTGCCGGTTGAGCCTGCCCGAGGACGCGACCGGGTTCACCACCATCGAGCTCAAGTCCAACTTCCTGGGCACCGTCCGGGAGGGCGGCATCCGCTGCGAGGCCCGGCTCGTGCACGGGGGGCGCAGCACCCAGGTCTGGGACGCGACCGTCACCTCAGAGGCGAACGGAAAGCCGATCGCCCTCTTCAGGTGCACCCAGATGGTGCTCTACCAGAAGGTTCCATCCCCGACCAGCACGTAGAGGATGGGGCCGACGCCCCAGACCAGGGTCACCAGCACCCACACCACCTTCTTCCCGGTGGTCAGGTCGGCGCGGCCGGCGATGTTGACCAGGCAGAGAATGAACGCGATCGGGTGCAGGAAAAGCGCCAGCAGGATCTCGATCAAAAGCTTCATCGCGGTGGCATCCGGATCGCCCCGTCGAGGCGGATGGTCTCCCCGTTGAGCATCTGGTTCTCGACGATGTGCAGCGCCAGGGCGGCGTACTCATCCGGCCTGCCCAGCCGGCGCGGGTGCGGGACGACAGCCGCCAAGGACTGTCGGAACTCCTCCGAAAGCGTGCCCAGCAGCGGCGTGTCGAAGGTCCCGGGCGCGATCGTGCAAACGCGGATCATGAGCGTCGCCAGGTCGCGGGCGGTGACGATGGTGAGCCCGACGATGCCCGCCTTGGACGCCGAGTAGGCGGCCTGGCCGACCTGGCCTTCGAACGCCGCCACCGAAGCGGTGTTGATGATCACGCCCCGCTCGCCGTCGACCGGCTCTGCCTCGGCCATCCGCGCAGCGCCCAGGCGCAGCACGTTGAAGGTGCCGATCAGGTTGACCTCGATCACCCGCTTGAAGGTCTCCAGCGGAAAGGGGCCGTCGCGCCCGACCACCCGGTGCGACGACCCGATGCCGGCGCAGTTGACAACGATCCGCAGGTCCTGGGCGGCCTCCACCGCGCGCGTCATTTCGGCTTCCGAGGTGACGTCGCCGGCCACGAAGCGGCCCCCCAGGGCGGCCGCCTCGGCGTCGCCCGGGGAGCGGGGCAGGTCGACGATCACCACTCGTGCACCCTTGGCGGCCAGCGCCTTGGCGGTGGCCAGGCCGAGCCCGGATGCGCCTCCGGTCACCAGTGCGCCATGCCCGGCCGGGTCCACATGGGCATAGTACGGGCGTGCCCGCCCGCCCGAGGCAGCGCCCCTTCTACGCGTGGAACAGCGACAGCTAGTCGACCTCATCCGACCGGCCGTGGCCGGCGCCGAACCGGACGGCGCCTGGGCCGACGTTGGCGCCGGCGAGGGCAACTTCACGGTCGCGCTGCGAACGCTGCTGCCCAGCGCCTCGCTGACGGCCGTCGACCAGGACGGCCGCGCGCTCCAGCGCCTGGCGCAGCGGCTACCCGAAGCCCAGGTGCTGCGCGGCGATTTCCGGCGCCCGCTGCCGTTGCGGGACCTTGACGGTCTGCTGGTCGCCAACGCGCTCCATTTCGTGCGCGAGAAGGCCCCGGTCCTCGAGCTGCTGGTCACGTATCTGAGGCCCGGCGGCCGCCTGCTGGTGGTCGAGTACGGCGCCGACCGGGGCAATCCCTGGGTGCCGCATCCCTTCTCGTTCGCCACCTGGCAGGGCATGGCCGCCGGTGCGGGTCTCATCGACGTGCGCCTGGCGGGATCCCTGCCCAGCCGCTTCCTGGGCTCGATGTACTGCGCCTGGTGCCGGAAGCCGGCCTAGCCCTCGCTGACGACTGCCATCAGGTCGCTGCGCAGGCGCTTCTCGGACTCGAAGCGCATGCGTGCGCTGACGGTCCGATTCCCCGCCAGGGCCCGGAACTGCTCGGCGCCGGCGACCAGCGCACGCAGTGGGGTGCCGGCGACCACGGTCGCCGAGGCGCCCAGCCCGTCGAGCATGCTGGTGGCGCCGAAGTGGCCGCCGGGCCCGATGCTCCGGCGCTCCCGGCCCCGGATGGTGACCGTGGCGGTGCCGTCGAGGACGAGCCAGAAGGCGGTGTTGCGCCGGCCCTCGCTGACCAGGACCGTGCCCGCGGGCACCGTCACCTCGTCGAGGTTGGCCGCCAGCCGGCTCAGGTCCTTGTCGGAGAGCCCGCAGAAGAGCGACGATCGCCGCAGGCCGGAGAGCTTGGTCGGGTTGCTCCGAGGGTGGGCGAGGAAGCGCGCGATACCGATGCTGTTGACCATCACAACTCCTACAACACCTGCAATCTGTGCAAGGACTGCAAATATTTCAGGCGCCGCGCGGAGGGTCTCTCAGGCGGTGCGACCACCCCGGGAGGAGCGATGCGGACCGACCAGGCCGGCGGTCCGTGCCAGGGCCAGGTTGGCGTTGACGCGGCGCACGAGCTGGGTGATGTCGACCGGCTTGGTGATGTAGTCGGCGCAGCCCGCGTCGAAGACCTCGTCGGCCATCTCCGGCATGGCGTGGGCGGTCAGCGCGACCACCGGCACGTCCTGCAGCCGCGGGTTCTCGCGGACGTCTTGCACCAGCTCGAGACCGCTCTCGCCGTGCAGGTCGACGTCGGTGATCACCAGGTCCGGGTGCTCCAGCTCGAGCAGCTCGCGGGCGTCGAACAGGGTCGTCGCGGCGAGAATCCGGTGGCCGGCGTCCTCCAGGACGGTGCGTGTGAGCAGCATGTTGGCGGGGTCGTCCTCCACGAGGAGGATCAGAGCCCCGGCTCCCTCCAGCATCTCGCGGCCATTGTAAAGTATTCAAGACGGGTTTGAACTCGCTTAAGCGTCAAGCAAATCGCTTGACGCCGCTGCCGCGCGTGCGTTTCACTTAGCGCATCGCGGCCCCACCTCCTGCGGGCCGCCACACATTGGAGAGGCGGAGATGCGCAAATTGTTCATGGCAGCCGTTCTGGCTCTGTCCGGCGTCGCGATGACCATCGTTTCCGTCGGCGCCGACACAAACTGGTGCTGCTGAACGAGAGCGACCGTATACTGGCGCCGGAATGCTCGACACCGGGACCCGGCGCCAGCGACTACCCGGAGTTGACATTCGGGCGGGCGCCGTCAAGCAGGCGCGCTCGGAAGCGCGGCTCAGCCTCGCCGACATAGCGGGGGCGCGCGTGACGCGCGCGGCCATCCACCTGATCGAGACCGGGCGCTCCCGACCCTCGATGCCCGTGCTGGAGCTGATCGCGGAGCGGACCGGCCGCCCGGTCTCCTGGTTCCTGGCGCCCGGCGGCCGCAAGAGCGCGGCCGACCTCGACCTCGAGGCGCGCCTCAGCGAGCTCGAACACCTGGCCAACGCCCAGGACTACGAGTCCGTGAGAAAACTCGCGACCGAGCTGCTCGGCCAGGCGCAGGGCGAGACCTTCGAGGCGCGGGTGCGCTACTTCCTGGGGCGAGCCCTGGTGCGCCTCCGCGAGCCCGATGAAGCGCTGCGTCACCTGGCGCGCGCGCGCGCCATCTTTGAGGCCCTGGACGACAACTGGATGGTCGTCGAGTGCATGGACTGGACGGCCGGGGCCATGCACCTCCGCGAGGATCCCGGCGCGCTCTCCCTCCAGGAGGACGCGCTGCGCCTCTGCCGCTCTTTGGAACCGGTCCCCGTGCACACCGAGGTCCGGCTGATGACCAACCTGGCCACCGTGTACGCGTCCCGCCGCGAATGGCCGAAGGCGGTGAAAATGTACGAGCAGGTCGTGGCCAGGGGCCGCGACCTCCAGGACATGGGCCGCCTGGCCCGCGTCTACCACGGCCTCGGCCAGGCTTACCGCAACCTCGGTGACATGACGCGCGCGGTCAGCTACACGCAGAAGGCCGCTGCTTTCCAGGCGCTCCAGCAGGACAAGGCAGCGCTGACCCAGGTCGAGCTGGAGCTGGCCCTGCTCCTGATCCGGCACGGTGACCTGGCGTCCGCCGAAGGACACCTCGCCAAGGCGCTCGAGAGCTGCCTCCTCAACAACCTGGAGAACGAGCGCAACCGGGTGCTGCTCGGGATGGCCGAGCTCCACCTCAATCGCGGCGAGTACGACCGGGCCGGTCGGGTGGCGCACGACGCCACCCGCGACGCAGAGCGCGCAGGCCTGGAGACCACCGCCGGCGAGGGCCACGTCGCGCTGGGCCGCATCCATGCCGCGGCGGGTGATGACGCGCAATCAGACCGCGAGTTCGCCCACGCTTTCAGGATCTTCAGCCGGGTGGCAGAGCCAGAGAAGCTGGTTGAGACCCACCATGCTTACGCCCAGGTGCTCCGGGATCGCGGCGATCCGGCCGCGGCCTTCGAGCAGATCGAAGCCGCGATCGAGATCATGCGGCCCGGCCTGGCCAGGCCGGCGGCCAAGCCTGCCGCACGGCGGGGAGCCAACCCGGCCTAAGCGCGCCGACTAATATCGTCGGTTCGATGGGCCTCTCGACGCTCCATCTCGGCCTCGTCCGTCTCCGTCATCAATGGCTTCTCGCCGCCGCCCAGGGCCTGGGGCTGATCGCGGCCGTCGCCCTGGCCGTGACCGTCCCCCTGGTCCAGTCGATCGCCTCCGAGGCGGGCCTGCACTCGGTGGTTCAGAACCTGGGCAGCAAGAGCTTCGTCACCATCGAGCAGTTCAACATCGGCACCTCGGCCGTGTATGACGGTTTTCAGAAGGACACGGCCAGCCGCGTCCGCTCTCAACTCGGCGATCAGCTTTTGCCCACCGTGCGCTACGTGCAGGGACCACACCAGGCTCCCTATCTGCTCAACGCCAAGCCGTGGGTGATCGACGACGGGCCGCAGCCCGACGTTGCGAGCTGGGAGCAGCTCCAACAGCACGTGAACTTCGTCAGTGGGACGCCGGCCCCGGACTCCAACGGCGCCGACGGGAGCTACAGCTTCACCATCTCGGCTGACGCCGCGCATGACTTCACCTGGAACGCTGGGGACCTCGTCTGCTTCAACAAGCCACCAAGCCCGCCGCCCAGCGCGAACTTCCGCACCGATTGGTGCGGGCGGGTGACCGGTATCTGGACACCCAGGGACGCGCATGACGCGTACTGGTCCGGGACCGTGCCCGGGCACAGTCTCATGTTCGGTCGCAGCTCCTACTTCACACTGATCGCGTACCTCGGGCGCGTATCGAGCCGCTTCGGCGGCGCCACCGTGTCCATCGCGGCCCAGGCCTGGTCACCTTCGCTCAGCCACCTGCACGCGCCGCAGATCACGGCGTTCGCGGATCAGATCAACAGGCTCCGGGGAGTCTTTGCGGTGCAGCAGGACGGGCTCTTCCTGACCGGCATCGACGTCGCCGTCAAGGACTTTCGCGACCGCTACGCGGTGGCCTCGTTCACGATCCAGATGGTCGCGGCGGCGCTCCTCGTGATCGCCCTCTACTCGGTCGGCTTCGTGGCCGGCCACTTCCTCGACGCCCAGGCGCCGACGCTGGCCGTGCTGCGCGGGCGCGGCTGGTCGCGGCGCCGGGTGTGGGCCCTCCTGATGCTGCAGTTCGGGCTCCTTGCGATCATCGCGGTGCCGGCCGGCCTGGCGGCCGCCTACCTGCTGTCGCGGTGGCTGGGGGCGGCCGTCTTCGGCGGCGCCTCGCCCAATCTCGACCCCGCCGACCTCGCCACGCTGGAGCCCTTCGCCGCCGTGCTCGCGGCCGCGGTCGTGGGCATCCTCGGCGGGCTGGCGGTGCTCGCCAGCCGCCGCAGCGTGCTCGCGGTGCGGCGGGGACGCAGCCGGCAGGAGGAGCGCCCCTGGTGGCGCTGGCGCAACCTCGACCTGCTTGGCGCCGTACTCGCGGTCCCTTTGCTGGCGGAGGTCCAGCTGCGCGGCAGCGGGTCGGTGCGGGCCGCCTCAGCCGCCAGCTCCGACGACCCCTTGAGCATCGTGCTGCCCGCCGTCGCGCTCGCCCTGCTGGCGGTGGCCTCGCTGCGGCTGCTCCCGGTGGCGGCGTCGCTGGTGCGCCGGTTCGCTCGCGGGCTGCCGGGCGGCCTGGCGGCCTGGCAGCTGGAGCGCCAGCCGGTGCAGCACGCGCGGCTGGCGGTGCTGATGAGCTTCGCGGTGGCGGTCGGCCTGTTCTCGACCATTTACGCCTCCACCGAGCGGACCAACACCGCAGACCGCGCGGCCTACCAGTCGGGCGCCGACGTGCGGGTGCTCCTGACCGGCTTCAACGCGACCCCGCCCAACATCGATAGCGCTGTGGCCGGGCTCTCCGGCGTCTCCGAGACCAGCACCGCGTTCAGGGGCGAGGGGTCGCCCGGCCGCACCAACATCAACGCCACCGTCCTGGCCATCGATCCCGGGACCTTCCGCGACGTGGCCTGGACCCGCGGCGACCTGGCGGCCGAGCCCATGGACCGGCTGGAACAGAAGCTCGTGGACCAGGACCCGGATGGTTTGCGCCTGGCCGGCCGGCCGGTCCAGCTCGCGATGTGGGTATGGAGCTCCGGCCTGGGCGGCGAGCTGAGCGTCGACCTCACCGACGCGTCCGGCCGGGCCTGCTCCTGCTCGCTGGGCTCTCTGAACTTCGCCGGCGAGCGGGTCCTCACCGTGCCGCTGGCCTTTGCCGCCGGCGCGACCTACCCATTGCGCCTGCGCGGCTTCCGCGTCCACACCGCCAACGACGGCCCGCACGATGGCGAGATCGCGATCAGCGACCTGCGCGGGGTCGCCGCCGACGGCAGCACCAGCCTCGTCGAGTCGTTCGAGACGGCCACCGGGTGGTGGCAGGAATCGCAGGGGCCGGTCAGCGACAACTTCGACCTCATCCCCGGGATGGCGCACCCCCGGGCCGGCCACCCGACCGCGACCCTGCCCGCCCACCTCTTCCGGGGAACGCTGGTCTTCCAGCCGGCGCCGAGCCAGCTGGCGCTCCCCGCCCTGGTGTCGACCCAGACCTTGCAGGAGCTGGGGGTCGGTCTCGGCCAGGCCTTCCCCATGCACGTCGACACCGTGGTCGTGTTCGTGCTGGCCGTCGGCGTCGTCGACTACTTCCCCACCCTCTACCCCGGGCAGGACAACTTCCTGGTGCTGCCCCGCGACTCGCTGCTCGACCGCCTCGGCCACGAGCACTACTCGCTGGCCTGGCCCAACGAGGCCTGGCTGAAGTTCAAGGGCGATCCCGCGCCCGCGGCCAAGAAGCTGGGGACGGTGGCCGACCTGGTCGACCTGGAGGTCCGCAGCACCCTCCTCGCCACTGCCCTCGGCGATCCTCTGCGCCAGGCGCTGCAGGCCACGCTCACGATCGGCTTCGTGGCGGCGCTGGGAATGGCGGTGGTCGGCTTCGGACTCCACTTCCTGGTCGCTGCCCGTGACCGGCACAGCGAATACGCGATCCTGCAGGCGAACGGGATGCCGCCGCGTCTCGTCCAGCGCAGCCTGGCCGCCGAGCAGGCCGTGCTCCTGCTCTACAGCGTGATCGTGGGCGCCGGACTGGCGCTCCTGATGGCCTGGACGATCCTGCCCTCGGTGCAGGTCAGCCCCAACCTCACGGACCTGGTCCCGCCCACGGTGGTGCGCTTCGACCCCCTGGCCGCAGGGCTGGTGCTGGCCGTGGTGCTGGTGGTCGCCTTCGCCGCCGGCCAGCTCGCCAGCCGGCTGGGCGGCCGCTTCCGCCTGCTGGACGAGCTGAGGTTGCTGGGATGAGCACAGTGCCCGAGACCCTGGTCGAGTGCGAGGGCCTGGTCCACATCTACAAGACCGCAGAGCTGGAGGTGGTCGCCCTGCAGGGACTCGACCTCCAGCTCCGGAGGGGAGAGACGATCGCGATCGCCGGCCGCTCGGGCAGCGGCAAGACCACGCTCATGAACATCCTGGCCGGAGCCGAGCCGCCGACCGCGGGCCGCGCCCGGGTCGCCGGCCACGACCTGGCTCGCATGCCGGAGCCGGAGCGCGAGCGCTACCGGCGCAAGGTCGTCGGCTACGTCTGGCAGCACTCGCAGGTCAACCTCTGGCCGGATCTGACGGCCGCCGAGAACGTGCAGGTGCCCATGCTCTCGGGCGGCATCCCCGGCCGCGAGCATTCGCGCCGGGCGCGCCGGCTGCTGGAGGCCTTGGTCCTGGCGAGCCACGCCGACCGCCGGCCGGCGCAGCTGTCCGGAGGCGAGAACCAGCGCCTGGCCCTGGCT
>DATCNF010000260.1:0-9070 GCA_036565325.1 Candidatus Dormiibacterota bacterium
GGCCCGGGGCGCCGGCGCGCGGGGCCTGGCCTGGCTGCCGGGCGGGCCGCTCGACAAGTTCCTGACCCCGCAGGAGCTGGATGGCATCAAGCGCGCCACCGGCGCCGGGGAGGGTGACCTGGTGCTCCTGGCCGCCGACCGGCGGCGCCGGGCGGAGAAGGTGATGGGGCTGGTGCGCGCGGAGGTCGCCAGGCGCCGCGGGCTGGTGCGGGAAGGCGAGTGGCGGTTCCTCTGGATCTACCCGATGTTCCTGTTCGACGAGGACGACGAGGGCAACCTGACGTACGGCCACCATCCCTTCACGCGGCCCATGGAGGAGGACCTCGCCCTGATCGACGAGCGTCCCTACGACGTGCGCGCCCACGCCTACGACTTCGTCTGCAACGGCTATGAGCTGGCCAGCGGCAGCCTACGGATCTACAACCGCGCCCTGCAGGAGCGGGTGTTCCAGATCCTGGGCCTCGACGACGCCACCATCCAGGCCCGGTTCGGCCACCTCCTCGAGGCGTTCGAGTACGGCGTGCCGCCGCACGGGGGCATCGCGCCCGGGCTGGACCGGATCGTGATGATGCTGACCGGCACCGACAACATTCGGGACGTGATCGCGTTCCCCAAGACGCAGTCGATGCAGGACCTGCTGATGGACGCGCCCAGCCCGGTCGACCGCCAGCAGCTGGAGGAGCTGCACCTCGAGGTCAAGCTCCCGCCTAAGAGGGATTAAGCGGGATGTGGCCTGGGTAATAATCAACGGCGCCCGGCCGGGGCGGTGGCCAACGTGCGCGTTGCCCAATATCCGTTCATCAGGGACCTCGGAGTCCGGATGGGGACGGCAGGCCCGCGGCGAAAGCCGAACGGGACGTCGAGAACCAAAGGCAGAGGACCCACCTGGAAACCCAGGACAAACCACGGCCATCTCCCACCGGGCACTTTTCCCCCTCCCCTCCGGGGAGGGTTGGGGTGGGGACATTCGCAAGGGACCTCCCCGACAAGCGGGGAGGCTATTTTGCTCTAATTAGCGCAAAATAGGGCATCGCCCTCGGAGACCCGGCCCGCAACCCCTACACCCCCGGCCCGGGCATCTTCCCGCCCTACCTGGCCGGCCGCGAGGCGGCGACCCGCTCGCTGGAGCGGGCCCGGGACGCGTTCGAGGCCGACGGTGCGGCCGCACCCCTGGTCGTCAGCGGCATGCGGGGGATGGGGAAGACGGTCCTGCTGCTGAGCTTTCGGGACCGGCTGCGGGAGGCGGGCTGGCTGTGCCCCGCGATCGGCGAGTTCGACTCCAGTCACCGTGGCCTGGCCGGGGTCTGGGGCGACATGGCCGAGGAGCTGGAGCGCATCTCGCCGCGCCGGCCGCCGCGCCAGCGCCGGCGTTGGGGCGTCGAGCAGGTCGATCTCAAGGCCAGCGCCGGGCTCGGGCTGAGCGGTCCCCAGGCCAGCGCCGAGGCGGCGGGGACGGTTCGCCAGGCGGCCCAGGGCGACCTCCGCCGGCGCCTCTTCGAGTTCGCGCGCTGGCTCGGCCAGTCCCGGTTGCGGGCGGCCTTCCTCTTCGACGAGGCGCAGGACGCCTCTCTGCAGGACTTGGGCTTGCTGGCCGAAGTGGGCCACGAGGCGAGCAAGGAGCGCTGGCCGCTGCTGGTGGTCTTCGCCGGCCTGACGCCGCTCCACGACAAGCTGGTGCGCGCCCGCACCTACGCCAGCCGCTTCACGCCGGTCGACGTGGACGTGCTCAGCGAGGCCGAGGCCAGGGAGGCCCTCCAGGTCCCGGCGTCCGAGGCGGGCGTCGCCTGGGAGCGCAACGCGCTGGGCGCCGCCCTCGACTTCGCCCGTGGCGTGCCCTACCACCTCCAGATGATCGGCCTCCACGCCTGGGAGCTCCGCCCCGATTCGACGATCACCGATGCGGCGGTCGCGGACGCCGTCTCGGCGGCGCGGGCGGACATCGAGAAGGCCATGTACCGACCGCTCTGGAACAAGGCCAGCGATGCCGAACAGGAGTACCTGCTGGCCATGGCGCAGACGGAGCGCGGACGCAGCGGGATCGCGGTGGCCGAGGTGCTCAGGCGCTTGGGCAAGAGTCACGCTGACGCCTCGACCCTGCGCACGCGCCTGATCCGCAAGGGGCTGATCCATCCCACGCGGCACAGCTACCTCGACTTCAGCTACCCGGGCTTCGACCGCTTCGTGGCCGGCCAGCGGGCAGCCCGGTGAGCGCCCTGCCGCCCGCTCTGATCATCGACCTGCTGATGATCCTGATCGTCTCCCAGCTCCTGTACGCCTTCTTCCCATACCGCAGGCGCGCATACCTGCCGGTGCTGCTCCTGACCGCGCTCGGGGTCGCGCTCGGCCAGCTGTGGGACGTGCTCGGTCTGCCCGCCTACCGCCTCGGTGGCGCCAACCTGCTGCCCGCCCTGGTCTTTGTACTGGCGCTCCAGCCTCTGGCGCGACGCCTCCCAATAAGATTTCGCTAGTTCGTTCCGGGTTTCGGCAGCGGCCAGCTAGGGGTATCTCACGACTTGAGCCTTTTCCTTTTCGTCCTCGGTGTGTGCGCAGTACTGGTGGCCGTGGCGCTCTGCCTGGCCCTGCTCCGGTTGGCGCGCATGCTGGCGGCGATGGAGGACCTGCTGCTCACCGCCAACGAAGAGATGCGTGAAACCCTTCCCGACGTCCGCGGAAGCCTGGAGAACGTCAACAACATCACGGCCGGCGTCAACCTCGCGCTGCATATAGCGGGGTCGGGCGCCTCGCGTGCAGGCGATCGCTTGGCGGCCGGCTGGTACGGGTTCAAAGTAGGAGTGCAGAGTCTGCTGGGAGGTGGCGTCGATGAGTGAGAACCAGAACGGCAACGGCGGCGGCGGCGGCTTCGGGTGGGGCCTCTTCGTGGGGGGCGTGCTCGGGCTGGTGGCGGGCGCCTACCTGGCGTCGGGGCCCGGGCGCGACCAGGTCGACCAGCTGCGCACGCAGACCATCGAGCTGACCGGGCCGGACAGCGTCATGCGGGCCCGCGCTCGCGCCGCGGCCGGCAAGGCGCGGACTGCGGTCAGCGACCCTGAGCACCCGCTGCGGCGAGCGGTCCAGGACGGTGTGACGGCCGCCCGCAAGCGGCGGGCGGAGCTGGAAGCTGAGCGCGATGACGCGTCGCCCGCGGCCCCCATCACCCCGCCCGTGGAGGGCTGATTTGCACCACGCGTCGTTCCTGGCCGAGCTGAAGATGCCCGCCGACGCGGAGTTCATCCCCGCCGCCAAGCGCCTGGGAGCCTCACTGGGCGCGCAGCTCGGCTTCAGCCTCGAGGAGATCGACGAGCTGGGGATCGCGGTCGCCCAGGCCTGCGGCAGCACCATCGTGGCCTGCGATGAGATCTGGGGCGAGGGCAGTGGGGCCACCATGAAGCTCAGCTACGCCAAGACCGACCGTGGCATCGCGGTTGAGGTCGAGGGCCTGAGCCCTGGCTCCAAGGCGGTGGCCCGGCGGCCGGGGGTCCAGCGACCCGACCCGATGCGCCTGCTCGGAGACGAGATGATCCGGATGTTCGTCGACGATTTCCGGAGCAACCTGGACACCAATCGCGGGCGCGTCCACCTGCGCATGGTCAAGTACCTGATCGGGTAGCGGAGCTGAGCTCCTCCCCGATCCCGCGCGAAGAGCTGCGCGCACTCCACCGCCGGTACAAGGAGACCACCGACCCGGCGGAGAAGGAGCGCATCCGAGAACGGCTGGTGCGCGGCTACGACAGCCTGGTCCATTTCCTGGCCCGCAAGTTCATGAACCGCGGCGAGCCGCTGGAGGACATCGTCCAGGTCGGCTACCTGGGCCTGATCAAGGCCATCGAGCGCTTCGACCCCGACCTCGGCAACGAGTTCACCACCTTCGCCACCCCGACCATCGCAGGCGAGATCCGGCGCTACTTCCGGGACAAGGGTTGGGCCATCCGCTTCCCGCGCCGCCTGCAGGAGCTGTACCAGCAGATCGTGCGCATCAACGAGCAGCTGAAGAACGAGCTCAACCGCCAGCCGACGGTGGCCGAGGTCGCGGCTCGGCTCGGCGTCGAACCCGAAGACGTCCTGGAGGCGATGGAGATGGCGCCCGCCATGACGCCGATCTCGCTGGAGTCGACGCCGGGCGGCGGCTCCGATTCGGAGGATGGCGGTCGCCAGCTGGGCGAGTCGCTGGGCGGCGAGGATCCCGACCTCGACCGGGTCGAGCTCCGGGACCTCCTGGAACGCGCGATGCAGCACCTGACTCCCCGTGAGCGGGCGATCATGGCGATGCGCTTCTACGACGAGATGTCGCAATCCGAGATCGCCAAGCGGCTGGGGATCTCCCAGATGCACGTGTCGCGCCTGCAGCGGGCCGCCCTCGAGCAGCTGCGCCAGTACCTGCCTTCCGAGACGGCGTGAGCTTCGAGGAGGACCTTGGCCCGGACCCGGTGGTCCAGTTCAGCCGCTGGTTCGCGGAGGCCCAGGCGGAAGAGGTGCCGCAGTCCGAGGCCATGGTCGTGGCCACCGCCACCTCCGCCGGCCGGCCCTCGGCGCGGATGGTCCTGCTCAAGGGCTGGGGCCCCGACGGCTTCGTCTGGTTCACGGGCTACCAGAGCCGCAAGGGGGAGGAGCTCGGCGCCAACCCACGGGCGGCCCTCCTCTTCTTCTGGCAGCCGATGGGGCGCCAGGTGCGCGTCGAAGGCCTGGTCGAGAAGGCGACCCGGCACGAGTCGGAGGTCTACTTCCAGACTCGGCACCCGGGGAGCCAGGTGGCAGCGGCGATCTCGCGCCAGAGCCGGCCCATCGGCTCCCGCGCCGAGCTGGAGGCGGCCTACGCCGCGCTCGCCGCCGAGGCCGGCGAGGGGCCGCTGCCGCTGCCGGAGCACTGGGGCGGCTACCGCCTGCGGCCGGAGGCCTTCGAGTTCTGGGAGCACCGCGAGAACCGCCTCCACGACCGCCTGCGCTACGAGCTGGAGGGTGGCGTTTGGAGGCGAACGCGGCTGCAACCCTAAACTTCTAGGACCCGCATGACCGGGTCTGAACTTCGCCAACGCTTTCTACAGCACTTCACCAGCCGGGACCATCTAGAGCTTCCGAGCGCGTCGCTGATACCTGTTCGCGACCCCACGACCCTCTTCATCTCGGCCGGGATGCATCCGCTCAAGCCGTACTACCAGGGCGTGAGCCGTCCGCCCGCGCCCCGGCTCACGAGTGCCCAGAAGTGCTTCCGCACGCCGGACCTGGAGGAGGTCGGCAAGACCGACCGCCATGGCACCTTCTTCGAGATGCTGGGCAATTTCGCGCCCACCGGCGACTACTTCAAAGAGACGGCGATCCCGCTGGCCTGGGAGCTGGTCACCGAGGCCCTGGCGATGCCCAGGGAGCGCCTGCGGGTGACCATCCATCCCACCGACGACGAGGCGGATGGACACTGGCGCACCAAGACCGACCTGCGGCCGGAGTGGATCTACCGGCAGGAGGACAACTGGTGGGCCGCCGGCGAAACCGGGCCCTGCGGACCCGACTCGGAGATCTGGTGGGATCGGGGCGTCGAGCACGGCTGCGGGCAGCCCGACTGCGAGCCCGACCACTGCGCTCGTTTCCTCGAGTTCTGGAACCTCGTCTTCATGCAGTTCGACCGCCAGCCGGACGGCTCGCTGCAGCCGCTGCCCAAGCCCGGCATCGACACTGGAATGGGCCTGGAACGCATCACTGCGATCAAGCAGGGCGTCGACAGCATCTTCGAGATCGACCTCTACCGCCCGATCATGGATTTCGTCAGCGATCACGCCGAGCAAACCGTAGAGCGTTCCCGGCGCGTCATCACCGACCACCTGCGGGGCATGACCTTTGTGATCGGCGATGGCGTGCTGCCCTCCAATGAGGGCCGGGGCTACGTCCTCCGGCGGTTGATCCGCGGCGCCGCCCTGCACGCGCGCAAGATCGGGCTCCGCCGTCCGCTGAGCGCCGGGGTGGACGTGGTCGTGAACGTGATGAAGGACCGCTATCCGGAGCTGGTGGAGCGCGCACCGCACATCAAGGCGGCGGTCGACGGCGAGGCGCAGCGCTTCAACCGCACGCTGGAGCAGGGGCTCGAGCTGTTCGAGAAGGTGGTGGCCAAACACCCCCGCCTGATCCCCGGCGAGGAGGCCTTCCGGCTGCACGACACCTACGGCTTCCCGATCGAGCTGACCCGGGACCTGGCCGAGGAGCGCGGCATCGAGGTCGACCAGCAGGGCTTCGGGGAGGCCATGGCGGCTCAGCGCGAGCGCTCGCGCAGCATGACCGGCCAGCGCTGGCCGAACGCCTCCGCGCTGCCGCGCAGCGAGTTCAAGGGCTACCACCAGGTGGAGGTCGCAGGTGCCCGCGTGGTGGCTCTCCGCCGGGACGGCGATGATGTGCGCCAGGCCGGCGAAGGCGACCACGTCGAGGTCTTTCTCGACACCACGCCCTTCTACACCGAATCGGGCGGCCAGATCGGCGACGCGGGCGAGATCATCGGCCCCACCGGTCGCGTCCGCGTGGAGGACACCCAGAAGCCCGGCGAGGGCGTGATCGCGCACATCGGCACCGTGGTCGTCGGCACCATCGAGGCCGGCGAAGCCGTGACCGCGCAGGTCGAGGTGGCGCGCCGGCGGCAGGTCGCGCGCCATCACTCGGCGACGCACCTGCTGCACAAGGCACTGCGCGAGACCCTGGGCGAGCAGGCGATCCAGAAGGGGTCCTGGGTGGGACCGGACCACACCACCTTCGATTTCGCCTTCAACCGCGCCGTGACGCGCGAGGAGCTGGATGCGGTGTCGCGGCGCATCAGCGAACAGGTGCGGGCCGCCCTGCCCTTCCACGAGACCTACCGGAGCTACCAGGAGGCCGTAGAGGCCGGGGCCATGCACCTCTTCGAGGAGAAGTACGGCGATACCGTCCGCGTGGTGTGCTTTGGGGATTGGACCTGCGAGCTCTGCGGCGGGACGCATGTCGGCAACAGCGCCGACGTGGGCGCCACCGTCATCCTCTCGGAGTCGTCGGTGGCCGCCGGCGTGCGCCGTATCGACCTGGTGGCGGGCGAGGCCGCCGACGAGCTGATCCGGCGCCGCCTCGGGCAGCTGAACGAGCTGGCGCGCAGCCTCGGGGTGGCGGCAGACGCCTTGCCGCAGCGGGTCACCGAGCTGCGCGCCGAGCTCAAGGAGAAGGAGAAGCAGATCGCGTCTCTCAATGAGCAGCTGATCGCTGCCCGGCTCCAGCGAGTGGCCGGACCACTGCCCAGCGGCAACGGACCTCTGTTCATTGAGGACGAGGTCGAGCCGTCAGTCGACTTGAAGTCGTGGGCCGACATTGCCCTTGGGGGCCTCCCGCAACCTGGCGTTGTGTTTGTCTCCAGCGGCGATCGCTATGTGCTCAAGGTTTCCTCGCAGCTGACCGACCGGCTGAATGCACTGAACCTGCGCGAGCGGATTGGACCAGGCGGCGGCCGAGCTGAATTCGTCCAGGGCAAGCTGACGCATCCCCGCGACGAGGTGGTCCGCTTGCTCAAGGAACTGACCAGGTGACGAAGTTCAAGTTCCTCAGCCGCAAAGACGACTACTACCGCCACTTCTCCGCCGTTGACATCGGCACCGACCTGGTCAAGGTCCTGGTGGTGCGCCGCGAAGGGCCCGACGGCGTGGTGCTGGGCGTGGGCCGCGAGCCCCAACACCCGAGCGCGATGTCGGGCGGCGCGATCGCCGACCTGGAGTCGGTGATCCAGGCCTGCAATCGCGCCCTGGAAGCCGCCGAGGACATGGCAGCCGTGACGCCGGGCCAGTGCGTGGTCGGGATCGCCGGCGAGCTGGTCAAGGGCTTCAGCTCCTCGATCGCCTATCCGCGCGACAAGCCCACCACCAAGGTGCGGGAGTCGGAGTTGAAGGGCATGCTCCAGCTGGTCGAGAAGCGGGCGTTGCGCGAGGCGCAGCACCTCCTGGAGCTGGAGCGCTCATATGGCGAGCTGGAGGCACGGCTCGTCCACTCGGCGATCACCGGTGTCCGCATCGACGGCTACCCGGTGACCACCCCGATCGGCTTCCAGGGGAAGAACCTGGAGGTCACCGTCTTCAACACCTTCGCGCCCATCACCCAGGTCGGCGCCATGGAGACCGTGATCCGCGAGCTCGACCTCGAGCTGGCCTCGGCGGTGGCCCATCCCTACGCGCTGGCGCGGGCGGCGGCGGGCGAGGACGCCTGGGAGCAGGGCGCCGTGTTCGTGGACGTCGGAGGCGGCACCACCGACGTGGCGCTGCTCCGCGACGGCGGGGTGGAGGGGACCCGCATGTTCAACCTCGGAGGCCGGGCGTTCACGCGCCGGATCGCGCTCGCGCTGGGCCTCGCCTACGAGGAGGCCGAGGCCCGCAAGCTCCGCCATTCGGAGGGCCTGCTGCCCGCGGAACAGGACCGCCGGATCTCGGAATTGCTCACCCAGGACGTCGATGTCCTGCTCCAGGGACTGGCGCTCTGCCTCAAGGAACTTGCCCGCGGCGAGCGCCTCCCGGCTAACATCTACGTTTGCGGCGGCGGAAGCATGCTGCCGGAGCTGATGAGTGAGCTCTTGAAGAACGCCTGGACCGAAGGTCTGCCCTTCGCCCGGCCCCCCGAAGCCAGACTCCTGCAACCGTCCGACGTGCGCAGCCTGACCGACACCACGGGACAGCTGCAATCGCCGCAGGACGTGGGGCCGATGGGCCTGGCCAACCACGCTTTAAGAGTGGAGGCGGAGGACCGTGACCTCGTCAACACGGTGATGGGCAAGGTGCTCAAGGCGATGAAGGTCTAAGCCGACCACCCGTAACTCGATAGTCCATAGAGAGGTTCCAGCAAACGTGGCAGCAAATCCCATCTACATCGAGACCGAGGAGGAGATCCCCGAGGTGATCGAGCGCGTCCGCCGCACCTCGGCGGAGGACGTGCCCCTGGTCCTGCCCACCCGCTCTCGCTTCGGGCAGAGCCGGTTCAACTTCCAGCTGCTCAAGGAGTACACGGCCCAGATGGGGAAGCGCATCTCCATCGTCTCGCCGGAGCCGGCCGTCCAGCAGATGGCGGAGGAGAGCGGTTTTCGCGCCTACCG
>DATCNF010000261.1:0-11730 GCA_036565325.1 Candidatus Dormiibacterota bacterium
CCCGCCAGTGGGCGTTGATCTGGGCCGGGCTCAGGGCCGCGCCGTAGATGGCTGCCTCGTCCAGGGTGCCCACGAAGGGCCCATCGGACCCGTTGCCGATCGCCAGCGGCTGAGCGCCCACGGTGGTAGTGGTGAGCGGCGCGGCCAGGCCGCCCTGGCCGATCTGCTGCCCGTCCAGGAAGAAAGTGACCACGGTGCCGCCGTCGTAGGTCAGCGCATAGTGGTGCGGCTGCCCGTCGTTGACCGGGTAGGGCGTCCCGAAGACCATGTCATCGCCCCATCCGACGAACACCAGCTGGCTGCCGCCGCGGATGCTGAGCTGGAAGTACTGCGTGTTGGCGTTGGTCTGACCGTAGCTGACCAGCGCCTGGCCGCCGCCGGCGGTCGTCTTCGCCCAGATCTCGACGGTGCGGGCGCCAACCGACGGGAGGAAGGCCGCGTCGCGGCTGACCGCGGTCGCGCCGGCGGTGGCGATGGCGGTGTCGGCGCTCCCAGTCAGCAACCCCGGCGCGCCGTAGGTGACGCCCGCGGCGGCGTAGGTGCCGGTGTTGGCGTTGCCTGAGGAGTCGGCGGCGTTGCAGCAGCCGGTCTCGTCCAGCCGGTAGTAGACGAGCGGGAAGTCGGCCAGGACCGCGTTCGGGTAGGTCGTGGCCGAGGCCTGGAGCGGAGCTTTCGGCGTCGTGCCGGGCGGCTTAGGGGTCGGCGAGGAAGACGGCTTCGGAGTCGGGCTGGCCGGCGATGAGGGGCCGGGCGAGGGCGCCGGCGTGTTGGCCGGCGAAGGGGTGGCGGCAGGTGAGGGCGCGGGCGTCGCGGACGGCGCTGCCGTAGGGGCGGCGGTGGCTGACGCGGTGGGCGACGCCACCGGCGACGCGGGTGCGGAGGGGCTGGGCGCGGCAGCGCTCGGGGTCGGTGAAGGGGACGGAGAGGCAGCGCGCACCGGGATGGGCACGACGGCGAGCGCCAGCGCCACCGCAGTGACGACCGCCAAAAGGCCCTCCCCCCGCCGCATGACCCCCCTGCCTCAACGCCCCTGCCTCAATGGACTACCGGGCGCCGGCGTCGGCATAGTGCATGCGCCCGCGCCTGCTGTCAATACAGCCGCCAGGCGCTGCCCGACCGCCGCCCGAGGACGGAGAGCCCGGTCAGGCCCCCGGCATCGGCGCCACGCCGAGCTGCACGAGCATGCCGAGCATGTCGACCTCGTACCAGCTCTCAACCACTTTCCCGTTCTCGAACCGCAGAATGCCGGTCTCCTTGAAGTCGACCGACTTGCCCGTCGGTGGGATGCCCATAAGCTCACCCTGGTGGGTGCCGCGCTGGCGGAAGCGCGCGACCACCCGGTCCTCCTCGGCCACCATGAACTCGATGTCCATGTGGTAGTCGGGATAGGCGCTCCGGAACATCTGGGCGATGATCTTTACCCCCATCGGCCCCGGCGGCAGCGTCGCCGCGCTGGGGCTGTTGGCCCGTTCGTCGAAGATCTCGTCGGCCACCTCCATGTGGCCCTGGTTCCAGACCTCTTCGATGAAGCGGCGCATGGTCGCCTGGTTGGCTGCGCGCTTTGCCTGGTTCATTGGCCCTATCCCCCTTGGGGCGGAATGACGCCGAGTTGGGTGAGCAGCGAGACGTCGTTCTCGTTCGCCCAGCGCTCGGTGATCTTGCTGTTCACGATTCGGTAACAGGCGATGCCCGTCCACACCAGCCGCTTCCCGGTGGGCGGTGCGATGCCCTGGAAGTTGCCGCTGTGGGTGCCGACCACGGTGCCGCGGGCAGCGACCATGTCGCCCTCGGCGATCAGGTCCTGGACGACGAACTGAAGGTCGGGCACCGCCACCATCAGCTGCTTGAGCACGTCCTTGAGCGCGGCCACCCCGTTCAGGTCAGGGAACACCACCGAGCCGTGGTTGATGTGGGCCGGGTCGCAGAGCTCGTCGAAGATGTCCAGGTTGCCGCTGTTGGTCTCCTTGTAAAGACGTGCGATCAGGGATCGGTTGGCCTCTTCTTCAGGCGTGCCCGTCTCGCGCGCGGGCAGGTGCGCGCCGAACCACTCGATCACCGCCTCCAGGGCTTCGTCGAAATAGGGCGCCTGGTTGTAGAGGTCGCTGTGCAGGCAGTCCATGACCAACAGCTTCTTGGGGTCGCGGGCGCGCGCGAATGCATCGCGGGCCAAGGAGGCCGGAATTATGTCCTGCTCGCCGTGCACTAGGAGGACGGCGCAGGGCGACGCCAGGTCGATGGCAAAGTCGCAGCTGTACTCGACGAGGTTCTCGAATGACTGGACGGTGACACGGTTGTCATAGTCCGGGGCGACGGTCCGCTTGGCGTCCATGTAGAACTCGTAGGCCTCCGGCTGCGGAAAGACGCAGTCGCTGCCGAACGGGCCCCAGCCCTGCTTGTATGTATAGGGAGTCCCGGCCGCGAAGCGGTTGAAGCGATCGGCGGCGTTGTTGGCCAGGATGCCCTTGAACATCTCGCCGCCCAGGCCTCGGGAGTAGGCCGCCGCCCCTGTGTAGCCGGCCGCAATCGCCGCGACGGCCCTCAGGCGGCGGTCGAAGGTGGCCAGGTAGATCATGTGGGAGCCCCCGATCGAGATCCCCCAGCCCCCGATACGCTCGGGATCGACTTCGGGTTGGAAGCCGAGCCAGGTGATCGCGTTCCGGACGTCCTGCAGCTGGTCGTAGGCGACGAAATGCTGGCGCGGCTCGCCCGCGCTGCTGCCCCACCCGCGATAGTCGAAGGCGAGCACCGCGAAGCCGGCCTCGGCCAGGCGCTCGGCCCAGAGCGGGAGGGTGATCTCCTTGGTGGCGGTGATCGCGTTGGCGCAGACGATGGCTGCCAGCTTGGTGCCGGGCTTGCGCTCGGCCGGCAGGTAAAGCCAGCCCCGGCATTCGACGCCCTCGCTCGGGAAGGTCACGTCACGGCGCGTGAAGCGGCCCGATCCCGCCGGCCTACGGCTCTCCTTGGCCGGCGGGGCCGCTTGTGTGGCTATGTCTTCCCATTGGCGGCGCCGTCGCCGCCGGACCCAAACGCCGGCATCACGCCGAGCTGGGTCATCAGCGTCGGCATATCCGGGTTGTACCAGCTCTCCGCGATCTTGCCGTTGGCGATCCGGAGGATCGCCAGCTCGCCGAAGTCGACCGCTTTGCCGGTGGGCGGGATGCCCATCAGGTCACCCTTATGGGTGCCGGTCTCCCGCAGCCGGCCGGCCACCCGGTCGCCGCTCGCCATCATGTCCAGGACCTCCACCTTGAGGTCGGGGAAGGCACTCCTGAACATGCCCACGATCATCTTGGTCCCGGCCGGCCCCGGGGGCAGCCCGGGCGCGTCGGGACTGGTGTGGTCGGCGGTGAACAGCTCGTCTATGACGTCGAGCTTGCCCTGGGTCCAGACCTCGTCCATCAGGCGCAGGAGGAGCTTCTTGTTGGTGTCCCGGATGTCGGGCCCGTCGGGCACCGTGCTGGGCACCAGGCCCATCTGCTGGAACATGCCCATCAGGTCGGTCAGCAGCCAGCGGTCCGAGACCTTGCCGTCGCGCATGCCGCAGATCTCGATGCCGGTCCACACCACCCTGCGATAGGTGGCGGGGATGCCGAAGAAGTTGCCCCGATGGGTGCCGCTGATAACTCCGCGGACCACTACCCGGTCGCCGTCGGCCCATACTTGCTGGACCTCGAAGTGCTGGTCGGGGAGGCCGTCCAGGAACTGTTTGTAGGTCTGCTTCACGCCTTCCAGGCCGGGTGGCATGGGGCCCAGCGAGTTGTGCTCCGTGTAGTCCTCGTTGTAGTAGGCGTCGAGCGCGTCCAGGTCGACCCGGTTGACGGCGTCGATGCGTGCCAGGACGACTGCGATGTTGCGCGTCTCCTTCTCCTTCTGAGGGTCCGGGACGGGCGCCGCCGCGGGCGCGGCCGGGGCGCCGAAGGCCCCCAGCTGCTGGAGCAGTGTGAGGGTGTCCGCGGACACCCAGCGCTCGACGATCCGGCCCCCGGCGACCCGCACCATCTCGCTGTGCGTCCAGGTGATCTTCTTACCGCTCGGCGCGACCCCAAAGAGAGGTGCCCCGCTGTGGGTGCCGCTGACCAGGCAGTGCACCACCGCCCGGTCGCCCTCCGCCACGACCACCGACTGGTCGGCATCGAAGTGAAGGTCGGGCATGGCCGTCCGCAGCATCTGCAGGACGTCCATGCTGCTGGCGAAGTCGGTGGCGCCCCAGACCGGGTTGTGCTCGACGTAATTGGCCACGTCGACCACCTGCTCCAGCGCTCCCCGATCGCCCCAGTTGTTGGCCTCGACGAAAGCCAGCGCCAGGCTCTTGTCGGCGTTGGTGTCGCTCGCCCGAGAGATCGCGGCCTCACGGTCGCGCCAGGCCCCGGACTCGCCCTTGGCCACCCAGCCGGAGCCGGCCTTGGGCAGGGCCCCGAGCTGCTGCATCATGCCGACCATGTCGAGCTCGCCCCAGCCCTCGACCACCTTGCCGTCGATCACGCGGTCGAGCCCGATGGAGGTGACCTCGACGAACTTGCCGCTGGGCGGGGTGCCGTAGAAGTCCCCCTTGTGGGTCCCGTGCCAGGTGTTGCGAATCCCCACCAGGTCACCCTCGACGATGAGGTCGTCGATCGTCATGTAACCGTCAGGAAACGCTGTGCGCCAGGTCTTGATGAGGTCGACCAAACCGGCCGGCCCCATCTTTACCTTCTGCCCGCCGGCGCCGTGGACGATCATCTCCGGCGAGATGATCTCGTCCGCCAGCTCATAGCGACCCTTGGTCCAGCCCTCCTCGTTCCAGCGCCTTATGACCTCTTTCGCCGCTTCGGACCTGGTTGTCGAGGCCACGCGACTTCCTCCTAGCCCTTGAGCCGGGTGCCGGCCGTGGTCACCGGGCTCCAGAACTCGTCGTACTTCTCGGTGCCGTCGCCGAAGATCGCGCCCCTGCCCTCGACGACCTTGCCGTTGCGCCAGTGCAGTACGTGGACGACGTTGATGTCCAGGATCTTGGTGGGGTCTTCGGCTCGATTGCCCATGTTGTGGGTCACGTCGGCCGAGTAGTCCTTGCCCGTCATGACCGCGATCGGCTCCATGCGGAAGCTGCCGCCCGAGAGCTCGCCGACCTTCTTCATGAAGCCGACGAACTGGTCGCGGCCGTTGTACCAGCCGGAGAGCTGGTTGTGGCCGGGGACCAGCCAGTGCACGCCCTCGTCCCAGTACTTGTTGATCTTGGCCGAGTCCATGCTGCCCAGGGCGGCATAGGCATCGCTCACGAGCTGTTGGGTGACCTCGCCCGCCGCGACGGCGGAGGCGTTGCCATTGGAAGCACCAGGGCTGGCACCGTTGGAAGACTCCGGTGCGGGCGCGGCCATGCTTGCGATGACCCCTTCCATGATCTCGCGCGCCTTGGCGTGGTACCCCTGGTACTCGGGGCCGCAGAGCCAGGCTAGGTCCGGCATCGGCTTGCCGGCGATGCCCCACTCGTTCACCTTCGTCTCTTCGATGACCACATAAGTGAAGGGCCGGACGACCTCGCCCAGGACGCCGGCGAAGGTTTCGGTCATCTTGACGATGAGCTCTGCCTTCTGGTCCGACGTGGCAACCACGTTCTCGATGAACTTGATGTTGATGATCGGCATCTGAAATCTCCTCTCGTTGGCCCTGACTCAGGCGAGCCGGTCAGGGATGGGCTTCAGCGAGTCGAGCGGGACCTTGGTCTGCTCGGTGTGCCCGCGGTCCACCTCGACAGCGACCTCCTCCGTCGCCGACGATCTTGTTCAGGTCGACCACGATCCCCGACTTCATCAGCTACCCGAAGAAGGCGAGACCTCATTGGCGCCGTTCCTGGTGCCGCCCAGAGGGTGACGGCCTGGCAGGTGCCACTTGATGTCGGTGGGCGAAGACGTCCCTTTTGATCCCTTCCACGTCGCCCCTGGAGAAGCAGGCATACATCTCCTCCATGAACTGAATGCCGAGTCCCTTGCTACCAGCGCGGCGGCATCAGCCATGAGACGAAGGTCGGACACGCCTGGGAACTGTCAAGCCGATCGGTGATGACTTGAGCCGCGGGCGGGCACCCAGCAATCGCTTCCTCACTGATACGCGTGCTAATTCGAACGAGTCAGAGTATAAGTTGAAGACAATCCCATTAGGGAAATCAAAAAGCATTTCAGTTCATACTCGCCGGCATCCTTACATCCGGGCGCAAAAGGGGGTTTCCACGTTGAGCGAAGTCAAGGCACGCGGTGTCCATGTCGGGCCAGGCGAGGGAAGGCGGGCGAAGGCCGGGCCCTGGACCTTCAAGATCCTGGGCGAGGAGACCGGCGGCCGCGTGTCGGCGATCGAGACCTTCTTCTTGCCCGGCATCCTCCTCGCGCCGCCACACATCCACCACCCGGAGGACCAGACGATTATCGTCATGAGCGGCGAGATCACGATGGAGATCGGGGATGAGACGATCGTCGCACCCGCCGGCTCGGTCCTCTTCGTGCCCAAGGGGACGCGCCACACCGCCTGGGGCTCCGGGCCCGACACCGCAGTGGTGCTCGAGGTCGGCTGCCCGGCCGGTTTCGAGGGTTACATCATGGAGCTCGACGACCTGATCGGGAGCGGCAAGCTCGACGTCCAGACGATGGTCGGGCGCGGCAGCGTCTACGGCGTCGAGTACGACCTCCCGCACACCCAGGAGCTGGTCCAGAAGCACAACCTCAAGCTCGCCGGCGGCATGTAGCCGCTCGAGACATAGGCCTCCTCTGCCGGCACCCGAGCGCCCAGGCGGGCGCTCGGGTGCTCGGGGGCCGGTCGTTAACTCCCCGGCGGCGGTGAGATCTGGCCGAACAGTCCTAGCATGTCGACGTCGTACCAGCTCTCGACGATCTTGCCATCGCGGATCCGGAGGATGCCCATCTCCTGGAACTCAACCTTCTTGCCGGTTGGCGCGACCCCGAAGAACTCGCCGGCGTGGGTGGCCCGCTCGATCAGCCGGCCGGCGACGCGGTCGCCCTCGGCGACCAGGTTCTCGATCGTGATGTGGAGGTCGGGGAACGATACCGCGAACATCTCAGCGATCATCCGGACCCCGGCCGAGCCGGGAGGTAGCTGAGGGGCGCTGGGGCTGGTCGCGTCGGGGGCGAACAGCTCGTCCGCCGTGTCCAGCCGCTTCTGGTTCCAGACCTCTTCGATCATCCGCCGGAAGATCGCCTTGTTGGCCTCTGGATCGCCCGGCCCGGCCGGCACCAGCTCCGGGAATTCCTTCCGCTCGGCAACCGGCTGGCCGTCGCCTCCGGGGATCGCTCCGAGCTGCTGCATCAGTCCGAGCATGTCCAGGTTGATCCAGCCCTCGACCAGCTTGTTGTCTCGAACCCGGAACATCCGCGTCCCGGTCCAGCGCAGCCGCTTGCCGGTCGGCGCGATGCCGAGGAAATTACCGGTGTGGTTCGCGTGCATCACACCGCGGCCGACCACCAGGTCGCCATCGCCGAAGACGTCTTCAAAATCGTAGACCATGTTGCTGAAGGCGTCGGTGAACATCTGGTAGGCCTTCTTGAGGCCCGGGATGCCCGGCTCCTGGTTGGGAATCGGGTTGCGATCGACGTAGCTGGGGTCGACCAGCTCGTCAAAGGCGTCGAGGTTGCCCTTGTTGACCTCATCGACGTACCGGGTGACCAGCCGCTTGTTGGCCTCGACCACCGCATGGCCGACCGGCGCCGGAGCGCCCGCTGGGGGAGGGCCGTGGCCAGGTGTCGGGATCGCGCCGATCTGCTGCATCAGGCCTAGCAGGTCGGGCATCCCCCAGTGCTCGACGATCTTCCCGCCGGCGACCCGGAAGAACCCGAAGGAGCCCCAGGTCGCGCGCTTACCGCTGGCGGGCGTGCCTAGGAAGTTGCCCAGGTGAGTGCCCGTCCCGACCACTCGGGAGGAGACCACGTCGCCCTCGCCGATCAGGCCCTCGATGCTGAAATGGAGGTCGGGAAAGGCGCCGCGGAACATGGCCGGCACCATCCGCACCCCCGCCTTGCCGGGGGGAGCTCCGGGCGGCGCCGAGTGATCAACGTAGTCGTCGCCGAAGATCTCGTCGATCGCGTCCAGCTTGCCCGCGTTGATGACCTCGTCCACGAAGCGACGATAGAGGCGCTTGTTGGCCTCGACCGCTGCGGCGGGGTCGACCTCGGCCGGCGGCGCCGAGGGGATGACCCCGGATTGCTGGAAGAGGGTGAGGGTATCGGCCGAGACCCAGCGCTCCACGATTCGGCCGCCAGCCACCCGCACCATCTCGCTATGAGTCCAGGTGATCTGCTTGCCGCTCGGCGCGACCCCGAAAAGGGCCGCCCCTGTATGTGTTCCATTGACCACGCAGTGGACGACCGCCCGGTCGCCCTCGGCCACCACCACGGACTGGTCGGCGTCGAAATGCAGGTCCGGCATGGCCGCTCGCAGCATCTGCAGGACGTCCATGCTGCTGTTGAAGTCGGTCGCGCCCCAGACAGGATTGTGCTCGACGTAGTTGGCCACGTCGACCAACTGCTCAAGCGCTCCTCGATCGCCCCAGTTGTTTGCCTCCACGAAAGCCAGTGCCAGGCTTTTGTCAACGCCCTTGTCGCCGGACGGCTCTTGCACCGGCCCCCGGTCGCGCCAGGCTCCGGAATCGCCTCTCGCCACCCAGCCGGAGCCGACCTTGGGCAGGGCTCCGAGCTGCTGCATCATGCCGACCATGTCCAGCTCGCCCCAGCCTTCGACGACCTTGCCGTCGACCACCCGGTCGAGGCCGATCGAGGTGACTTCGACGAACCTGCCGCTCGGCGGGGCACCGTAGAAGTCCCCCTTATGCGTCCCGTGCCAGGTGTTACGTATCCCCACCAGATCGCCCTCCACGATGAGGTCGTCGATTGTCATGTAGCCGTCGGGGAAGGCCGAGTGCCAGGTCTTGATGAGGTCGACCAGACCGGCCGGCCCCATCTTGACCTGCTGGCCGCCGGCACCGTGGACGACCATCTCAGGCGAGATGATCTCCTCCGCCAGCTCGTACCGGCCGCCGGTCCAGCCCTCGTCGTTCCAGCGCCGGACGACCGCCTTTGCTGCTTCCGATTGCGTGGTGGATGCCACTTTTTGTATCAGGCTTTGAGTCGCGAGCCCTGTGCGGTGACCGGGCTCCAGAACTCGTCGTACTTCTCGGTGCCGTCGCCGAAGATCGCGCCCCGGCCCTCGACGACCTTGCCGTTGCGCCAATGGAGGACGTGGACGACGTTGATGTCGAGGATCTTGGTCTTGTCCTCGGCCCGGGTCCCAATGTTGTGGGTGACGTCGGACGAGTAATTCGGACCGACCATGACCGCGATCGGCTCCATCCGGAAGCTGCCGCCCGAGAGCTCGCCCACCTTCTTCATGAAGCCGACGAACTGGTCGCGGCCGTTGTACCAGCCGGAGAGCTGGTTGTGGCCGGGGACCAGCCAGTGCACGCCCTCGTCCCAGTACTTGTTGACCTGGGCTGGATCCATCGTCCCCAGCGCGGCGTACGCCTGGGCCACCAGCTCCTTGCTGACTTCGTCGGTCGCTGCCCCGGCACTACCGGCGCTGCCGTTGGAGGCGGCGCCGTTGGAGCTGGCCGCAGGCGCGGCCATGCTGGCGATGACCCCCTCCATGATCTCGCGCGCCTTGGCGTGGTAGCCCTGGTACTCGGGACCGCACAGCCAGGCCAGGTCGGGCATCGGCTTGCCGGCGATGCCCCAGTCGTTCACTTTGGTCTCCTCGATGACCACATAGGTGAATGGCCGGACGACGTCGCCCAGCACGCCGGAGAAGGTCTCGGTCATCTTCACGATGAGCTCGGCCTTCTGCTCCGGCGTGGCGACCACGTTCTCGATGAACTTGATGTTGATGATCGGCATTTGTTCCTCCTGTGCCTCCTCGACTCAGGCGAGCCGGTCGGGGATGGGCTTGAGTGAGTAGTTGGACCAGAAGAAGTTGTCAGCCGCGTACTGGTCGCTCAGGAAGACCTGGACCTCGCCGATCTTCCCGTTGCTGACGTAGTAGCAGGTGCAGTTCAGGGCGTCGAGGCGGGCGGGCGCCTGGTTCATGTCGTCCGACGTCACGATCCCCTTGGCGCCGTGCAGGGGATGCGGCTGCGGGTCGCGCGTCTTGTCCGTGTGCCCGCGGTGGACCTCGACCGCCACCTCGTCGTCGCCCACGATCTTGATCAGGTCGACCGCGATCTGGTACTTGATCAGCTGGCCGAAGAACTGGAGGACCTCATCGGCCCCGTACTTGGTCCCGCCCAGCGGGTGGCGGCCTGGAAGGTGCCACTTGATGTCGGGCGCGAAGACGTCTCGCTTGATGCCTTCCATGTCCCCGCGCGAGAAGCAGTCGTACATCTTCTCGACGAGCTCGATGCCGAGGCCCTTGGTCTTGACTTCCTGCATTACTCAACTCCTCCCAGTAACTCTTTTGAGTTCGAGAGGCCTGAGAGCACGTGGCGAACCAGGTCTGCCTGGCGGCCAGAGGCCGGGCCTCGCACTACTTAACTCCCCAACCGAACTCAAAGAACCCGAACAACCCCCGAAAAGTGGGGGTGAGTATAGCCCCGCCCCCCCCGGTTTGGCAGGGCCAATTTTCGGGAGCCGTGTTGGCCCCGGCAGCCAGTTGTCCACAAGCGTGCACCGGGGCTAGAATGCCCCGACCGCCACCGGGGGATGTGCGGTGGGAGCTGGGGAGTCCGGTCAGCCTGCCAAGGCCTCATTCCTCATGTCGTGGCGCGGCAACTTTCCAGGGAGGTCTTGACGCTGATGGCCAAGAAGGTGCTTTGCATCCTCTCCGAATATGGGTATTGGGGGGAGGAGCTGGTGGGACCGCTCGAAGCCCTTGACGCGCACGGGTATGACGTGGTCTTTGCAACCAGCCGCGGGCGCCGCCCGCCGGCGCTGCCCCCGTCGATGGACGAGAAGTACGTCGACCCCCCGCTCGGCCGCCCCGTGGTCAGTGCGGACATGGCCGGCAAGACCAGGACCTGGGACCAGTCGTCCCGCCTGGAAAAGCCGCTCAACCTGGCGACCTGGCTGCCCGAGAAGCCTTACCGCTCCTCGTCCAACTACCTGCGCGAGCAGGAGGCTTACAACAACCGGATCGACGAGATCAGCAAGGAGCTGGACCAGTACGCGGCTCTCCTGATCGTCGGCGGCTCAGGCCCGATCGTCGACATGGTCAACAACCATCGCGTGCACGAGCTGATCCTCGACTTCTACCGCAAGAACAAGCCGATCGCCGCCGAGTGCTACGGCGTCACCTGCCTGGCGTTCGCCCGGAGCGAGGAGGACCGCAAGAGCATCATCTGGGGCCGCCACGTGACCGGCCACCCGATCGAGTACGACTACCACGACGGCACCGGCTTCGTCGGCACCGACCTCAACATGGGACCCCCGCCCTACCCGCTGGAGTACATCCTCCGGGACGCCGTCGGGCCCGAGGGCCAGTTCCACGGCAACGTTGGCCACGAGACCTCGGTCATCGTCGACTACCCGTTCATAACCGGCCGCTCCACGGCCGACTCCGTGCTCACGGGCCAGATGCTGGTCGAGGTGCTGGACCAAGGCCGGCGGGTCTACGGCTGGCATGGCCCCGATCGCTTCGCCGGGGGGCAGGCCAACGGGTCGACGGCCGACAACGCAGCCCTCGCGGGCGTTTCCTCGAACTAGCGGCGTGATCGAAACGGGCACCACCACCACCGCGGCCGGGGCCACCAAGCCCCGGCCCGGTCGG
>DATCNF010000262.1:0-5563 GCA_036565325.1 Candidatus Dormiibacterota bacterium
GGACCGGCCAATTGGGGGCAGGCACGCGGCCCGCCCCCAAGGTCACACGACGATCAGCCGTTTTTGGCCAGGTCGGAGAGGTTGACCAGCTTGTACTTGTCCGCGGTCGCCTTGAGCACCGCAAACGCGTTCTGGTCCTGCGCCGGGGAGGGATCGAGCGCGATCAGGCCCTTCGGCTGCAGGTAACCGTTCAAGAGCTTCACGGTGGCCGCCGGATCGGAGGTGGCCTCGCCCTTGGCCTTGTTGATGAACTCCAGCTCGGTCGCCGCGTAGCCCGGGTAGAGGTCGATGTCGCCCCGCTCCAGCGCGGGCTCGACGACCTCGCGGGCGCCCAGGTTGAGCTTGTAGGACACGTCGTAGCCGATGCCCTTCAAGGCCTGGCCGTAGATCTGGGCCAGGATGCTGGACTCCGAGAAGTTGAACCCGGCGACGGTGATCTTGCCCTTGCCCGAGCCGCCCGTGCCCGTGATCCCGATCTTCTTCAGGTAGTCGGCGGCGATCTGGGCCGGGTCGGCCTTGTCGATGTCGGCGGACTTGTTCATGCCCGCCAGGTCGGCGGTCGTGATCTTGGCGTCGATCTGGTTGAGCAGGGACTGGGCATCCGTCTTGAGCGCCGCCGAGCGCCCGACCGGCACCACGTTGTCCGCGTTCTGGAGGTGCTTGTCATCGTTCAGCACCACGTAGCCCTTGGCCGCGATCGAACCGTCGCTCGAGAAGAGCAGGCCGATCTGGATGTCACCGCGATCCAGCGCCGCCTTGGTCAGCGGCCCGCCGGCATCCAGCGGCTTGAAGTCCTTGAACGTCAGCCCGTACTTGTCCATCAGGCCCTTCTCGCAGAAGGGCCGGGTCGGGCACTCGGGCGGCCCGCCCAGGACCAGCTGGGACGCGATCGGCTTGCCCGACGATGTCGACGGGCCGCCGCCGCCCGACGAGCCGCACGCGCTCGCCATCAGTGATAGCCCGAGCACCCCCGAGATGATTGCCCGGAAACCCCAATCTCTCATCCGCTTGCCTCCTTCAAAGATCACGTGGTGGGGCTCAGGACGATAGTGGCGTCCGGCCCGCTCCTGTCGGTCCGCAGCAGGTGACCCCGCATGGGCTTCGGCGTGGCCAGCCACTGTAGCCCCGCCAGTGCCAGCTCGGCCAGCATGGCCAGGCTCGCCACCAGTATCGCGCCCGCGAAGATCTGGACATCGTCGCGCTGGGCGAAGCCGTCGACGATGTAGCGACCGAGGCCGCCCCAGGCCACCACCGCGGCCAGGGTCGCGGTGGCCACGACCTGGACCCCGGCCGTCCGGATGCCCGCCATGACCACGGGCAGCGCGACTGGCATCTCCACCCTCAATAGCGTGATGTGCTCGCGCATTCCCAGGCCGCGCGCGGCTTCCTTCAGCTCGGGGTCGACATCGCGCATCCCCACATAGGCGTTGGTCACGATCGGCGGCACCGCCAGCGCCACCAGCGCGATGAAGGCCGGCGGTGCGCCGATCCCGAAGAGCTGGACCGCGATCACCAGGATTCCAAACGAGGGGACGGCGCGCCCGAGGTTGGACACGTTGATGGCCAGGTTGCCGCCGCGCCCGTAGTGCCCGAGCACGACGCCGACGGGCAGCGCCAGAGCCGCCGCCGTGAGGGTGGCCAGGAACGACATCTGGACGTGCTCCCAGAGCCGGTTCGGGATGCCGAAGCTGCCGTCCCAGTGCGCGGGATCGGCGAACCAGCGCGCCACCTCGACGAAGATGCTCAAAGCAGTCCCCCTCCCCCCCGGGGAGGGTTGGGGTGAGGCTGCTCCAGTCCCCCTCCCCCCCGGGGAGGGTTGGGGTGGGGCTGCCTCATCGGGCTCTGCGCCACGGCGTCGCCAGCCGCTGGGCGCCGGCCAGGAGCACGTCTGCGCCCACGGCCAGCACGACCGACCCCAAGGCGCCGACCACCAGCGGGGTCTTGAAGTCCTGGATCAGCCCGGCCAGGATCAGCTGCCCGAGGCCACCCTCGCCGAGCAGGGCGGTGACCGTGACCAGGCCGATGGTGGTCACCGTCGCCAGCCGCAGGCCGGCCACGATGACCGGCAGGGCCAGGGGGATGTCGATCGTGAGCAGCCGCTTGGCCGGCCGGTAGCCCATCCCGGTCGCCGCCTCCCGGATCTCGTCCGGCACGCCATCCAGCCCGACCACGATGTTGCGGACCAGGATCAGGATCGTGTAGCTCACCAGCCCGATCTCGGCGGTCAGCACCGTCAGCCCCGTGAACGGCACCAGCAGCGCGAAGAGTGCCAGCGAGGGGATGGTGTAGAGCACGCCCGCCACCGAGAGGACGGGGTTGCGCAGCGCGCGCCAGCGCCAGGCCACGAGCCCGATCGGGACCGCCAGCACGGTGCCGCCGACGACCGCGATCGCCGTCAGCTGGATGTGCTGGAGGGTCGCCTGGGCGATGACGTCGGTGTGCCGGCCGAGCCAGTCCCAGCGGATCCAGGGGTCGAGGGCGTCCAGCCGGAGCACGTTCTCACCCTATCGTTGGAATCCGTGATCCGGCTCGATCGAATTCGCAAGGAGTACCCGGGCGGCCAGGTCGCCGTCCACGAGCTCAGCCTCGAGATCGGGGACGGCGAGACCTGCATGCTGGTCGGCCCTTCCGGCTGCGGCAAGACGACCACCATGAAGATGATCAACCGCCTGATCGAGCCGACCTCGGGCCACATCTACGTCGACGGCCACGACGTGATGGCCGAGGACCCGGTCCTGCTCCGGCTGCGCATGGGCTACGTGATCCAGCAGACCGGACTCTTCCCGCACATGACGATCGGCGACAACGTGGCCACGGTGCCGCGGATCCTGGGCTGGGACCGCCAGCGCATCCGCCAGCGCGTCAACGACCTGCTGACGCTGGTCGGCCTCGACCCCGCCCGTTACGCCGGCCGCTACCCCGCGCAGCTGTCGGGCGGCCAGCGGCAGCGCGTGGGAGTGGCTCGGGCACTGGGCGCAGATCCGCCGATCCTGCTCATGGACGAGCCCTTCGGAGCGGTGGATCGGGTCACCCGCGACCGCCTGCAGGACGAGTTCCTGCGCATCCAGCGCGAGACCCGCAAGACGGTGGTCTTCGTGACCCACGACATCGACGAGGCGATCAAGCTCGGCGACCGGATCGCGCTGCTGCGCGAGGGCGGCCACCTCGAGCAGTACGACACCCCCGCCCGCCTCCTGGGGAGCCCCGCCACGCCCTTCGTGGCGGAGTTCCTGGGGCCGGACCGCGCCGAGAAGCGGTTGGCGGTGCTGCCCATCGATCCCTCGTCGCTGGTCAAGGAGGAGGGGGGCGCGGGCCCCGACGTGCCGGCTGGGGCGATGCTCTCCGACGCCCTGTCCGCGATGCTGCTCGCGGAAACGGACCGCGTGCGTGTGGTCGACGACAAGGCCGGCTACCTGGGCACTCTCACCGTCAGCGCCCTCGTGAAGTCGGCCGACAATCCGATGAAATAGTCCGACCGCCGGCGCTCGGCCTGTTCGCAAGCACGGGAACCGTTCGGCCGCCGGCGCTCGGGCGCTCAGCCCGACAGCGACTCCCGCGCCTCTCCCGCGATCCACCAGGTGAGCGCCAGCGCCGCCAGCGGGTCCGCCCACCACCAGCCCAGCGCCGCGTTCAGGAGCAGCCCCGCCAGCGTGGTCGCCGACAGGTACAGGCAGACCGCCGAGCAGGCCGCGTCCCCGCGCAGGGCCGCGCTCCCCAGCCGCTCGGCCAGGGCCAGGCGCCACCGCCAGAGCACCGCCATCACGACCAGCGCCAGCCAGGTGATCGCGATCCCCAGCGGGCTCGCCTGCGGGTGCACGCGGAAAGCCAGCGTCACACCCGACACCACGACGATGTAGGCGACCAGGAGCCACAACGCCCAGCCCACGAAGCGCGCGGCGCGCCGGTCCGCTGCCAGGGTGCCTCGGTACAGCGCGAGCAGGACCACCCCGGACGTCGCGAGCTCGACCAGGGAGTCGGCGCCAAAGGCGGTGAGCGCCACCGACCGCGCGGCAACGCCGGCGCCCAGCGCCACCGCCCCCTCGACCACCATCCAGCCCAGCGTCAGCGACTGCGCCAGGCGCGCGGTCCTCAGGACGCCGGCGTGTGCGGTTTCCAAACCTGCTCGCCGGCCCGGATCGCCACCGGCAGCCGGTTCTCCGGCGGGGCCAGCGGGCACGCCCAGCGCTCGTCATACACGCACGAAGGGTTGTAGGCGAAGTTGAGGTCGAGGACGACGCGGTCGCTGCCCGGCGTCATGACCAGGCAGTGCCCGTCGGTGTTCTTGACGGTGTCGGCGAGATAACGACCCGCGCCATAGGTCTCGTGACGCGAGGTTGCGTCGGCAAAGGGGATGAACAGCCCGCCGCCGTAGCCCTGCTGCCGGAACGCGGTCAGCTGCAGTGCGGCACCACCCAGCGAGAAGCGCAAGACGCCGGCGCGCCGGTACAGGACCACGCCGTCCTCGCCGCCGGTGTCGATCTCCATCCGCGACCCGTCGCCCGCAGTCCACAGCGCGTCGACGCGATAGGCCGCGTCATACGGAAACCACACCAGCCCGGAGAATGAGGCGCGCTCCGAGACCGGGATCGGCGACTGCGGATGCTCCCGAAACAACACGTCGCGCGCGGCGCGCCACTCGATGTGAGAGGGCAGGCGGTAAAGGTCCCCCACCCGCCGCCGCCAGTCCACCAGGTCGAGCTCGTCCGGCATCGTGAAATCATCGGCGAGGATGACCGCCAAGCGCTGGACCCTGATTGCGGTCGTGCTCGGCTCGGCCGCGGTCTTGCGCTCCGCTTCGCTCCGCTTCGTGGGAAGAACCTGCGGTTCCTCCCACGGACCTACCTCCCTTTTGTCGTCGCGCAGCGTCCCCAACGCCTGGAAGACGGACTCAAACGCGCGGGCAAAGCCCGCGCTTACGACCTCGCCAGGCCCCTTTAAGTGACCCCGCGCAGGTGGACGCTGGTCGCGGTCGTGCTCGGCTCGGCCGCGGTCTTCCTGGACAGCACGGTCGTCAACGTCGCCCTCCCCCGGATCGGCCGCGAGCTGCCCACCCACTACGTCGCCGTTCTGGAGGGCCAGTCCTACGTCTACAACGCCTACCTGCTGACCCTCTCCACGCTCCTGATCCCGGCCGGCGCGCTGGGCGACCACTACGGGCGGCGCCGGATCTTCGCCATCGGCCTCGGCGCCTTCGCCCTCACCAGTCTCTTCTGCGGCCTGGCTCCGAGCATGGAGACGCTGATCCTGGCGCGCATCCTCCAGGGCGGCGCGGGCGCACTCCTGGTTCCCGGCTCCCTGGCCCTGATCCGCGCCAACTTCGAGGGCGAGGCGCAGGGCCGCGCCATCGGCACCTGGGCGGCGGCCAGCTCGGCGACCACCCTCCTGGGCCCCCTGGTGGCGGGCCTGCTGGTCGACACCCTCTCCTGGCGCGTCGCCTTCCTGATCAACCTCCCGATCCTCGCCCTCGCGGGCTGGGCCCTTCTCCGTCACACCCCCGAGAGTCGCGACCCGGCCGCTGCCCGCCACCTGGACTGGCTGGGCGCCGCCATCTCCGGGCTGGCGG
>DATCNF010000263.1:0-14934 GCA_036565325.1 Candidatus Dormiibacterota bacterium
GCGCGAAACCGGGGCCCCCGCGAAATCGCCAGATTTCGCGGGGTGGGGAATCTCAGCCTGCTGCTTCTCGGGCCGCGCGCGGCAGCCAGCGGCCGGCCTTGAGAAAGGTCACGAACTCGCGCACCGCGCTCGGCAGCCGCCGGCGCCGGAGGTGCACGATGTTCCACTCCCGCCGCACCGGGAAGCCGGCGACGTCGAGCACCACCAGGTCGCCGGAGGCGCTCTCCAGGCCGATCGCGTAGCGCGACAGCACCGCCACTCCGAGACCGCCTTCGACGGCGTGCTTGATAGCTCCGTTGCTGCCCAGCTCCATGCCCACGGTCAGCGTCACCCCGGCGCGCTTGGCGGCCTTCTCCACCGCCCAGCGGGTGCCCGACCCGGGTTCCCGCATCAGAAAGGGCTCGTCCTTCAGGTCCCGCAGGGAAAGCCCGCGACGCGCGGCCAGCGGGTGGCCGGCGGGCGCCACCACCACCAACTCGTCCTTCATGAAGGGCAGACTGACCAGGTCGGCGTCCTTGAGCGGCGGCCCGACCACGGCCAGGTCGAGCTCATTGCGCAGCACCTTCTCCTGGACCGCGCCCCGGCTGCCGATCTCCAGCGAGATGGCGAGGTCGGGATGTTCCCGCTTGAAGGCGCCGAGCGCGGCCGGGATGAGGTAGATGCCCACCGTCGTGCTGGCGCCCACCTTGAGCGTCCCGCGCCGGATCCCGCGCATGTCCTCCAGCCCCACGGCGGCCTCGTCGAGCAGGTTGAGCATGCGGCGCACGTAGCCGTACAGAAGGCCGCCGGCCTCGGTCAGCTGGACCCGTTTGCCGAGCCGGTCGAGCAGGGAGAGGCCGAGCGCGCTCTCCAGCTCCTTGACCTGGTAGGAGACCGAGGGCTGGCTGAGGCTGAGCTCCTGGGCGGCCACCGAGAAGCTGAGGTGGTCGGCCACGGCGCGGAAGACGCGGAGCTGGTGGAGCGTGATCGAGCGGTCCAGCTCCAGGGGCGCCGGGCCGTGACCGGGCCTCTGCGGCACGGCACTACCATAGGCGACGATGGCGAGCCGGAAGCCGAGGGGATTCTCGCCCGTACGTCGCACCAAGCCCGCGGTGGCGACGGCGCCCGCCCCCGACCTGACTCCGGCCACCGTCTCCGAGCAGAAGCTCAACGCCTACCGCAAGAAGCGGTACGGCGTGCTCCACCCGGGCGGGCCCGCGATCGCGAAGCGGCGGGCCGAGGGCAAGCTCACCGCCCGCGAGCGCATCGACGCACTGCTCGACGAAGGCAGCTTCGTGGAGCTCGACATCTTCGCCACCCACCGCGCGCACGGGTTCGGGATGGAGGAGCGCCGGATCGCGGGCGACGGCGTGGTCAGCGGGTTCGGCCAGGTCGGCGGCCGCGACGTGGCCGTCTACGCGTATGACGCAACCGTGCTCGGCGGCTCGCTGGGCGAGGTCACGGCCGAGAAGATAATCAAGGTCCAGGACCTGGCGCTCCGCAACCGGATCCCGATCGTGGGGATCAACGACTCGGGCGGCGCGCGCATCCAGGAAGGCGTGGTTGCGCTGGCGGGTTATGCGGAGATCTTCTTCCGCAACGTGCGCTCCTCGGGGGTGATCCCGCAGCTCTCGGTGATCGCCGGGCCCTGCACGGGTGGCGCCGTGTACTCCCCCGCCATCACCGACTTCATCTTCATCGTCGCGGACCAGGGCTACATGTTCATAACGGGCCCCGAGGTGGTGCGCGTCACCACCGGCGAGGACGTCACCTTCGACGAGCTCGGCGGCGGCGACGTTCACAACATGCGCTCGGGCGTCGCCCACTTCCTGCCCGCCGACGAGGCGGAGAGCGCCGACATGGTGCGCCGCCTGTTGTCCTACCTACCGTCGAGCAACGAAGAGCAGCCGCCCTTCAAGCCCACCACCGACGACTTCGAGCGGGCGGACGAGGAGCTGCAGACGCTGGTGCCCGAGAGCCCCAACCTGCCCTACGACATGCGCGAGGTGATCGTCCGCCTGCTCGACGACCGCCAGTTCATGGAGGTGCAGCCGTTCTTCGCGCAGAACATCGTGGTCGGGTTGGGCCGCCTGGGCGGGCACACGGTGGGCCTGGTCGGCAATCAGCCCAAGGTGCTGGCGGGCGCGATCGACATCAAGGCCTCGGTCAAGGCCGCGCGCTTCATACGCTTCTGCGACGCCTTCAACATCCCGGTGATCTCGCTGGTCGACGTGCCCGGCTACCTGCCCGGCACGGCGCAGGAGCACGAGGGGATCATCCGGCATGGCGCCAAGCTCCTGTACGCGTACGCCGAGGCCACCGTCCCCAAGCTGACCGTGATCACCCGCAAGGACTACGGCGGCGCGTACTGCGTGATGGGGCCGAAGCAGATGGGCGCCGACCTCAACCTGGCCTGGCCCACCGCCGAGATCGCGGTCATGGGCCCGGAGGCCGCCGTCAACATCATCTACAAGCGCGAGCTGCTGGCCAGCGTCGATCCCGACTCCAAGCGCAAGCAGCTGGTGGCCGAGTACACGGAGCGTTTCGCGAACCCCTACGTGGCCGCCGAGCGGGGCTACGTCGACGACGTTATCGAGCCCCGCGAGACGCGTCGCGAGCTGATCAGGGGACTCCAGCTGTGCCTGCGCAAGACGGTGGAAAGGCCGCCGCGCAAGCACGGCAACATACCGCTCTAAACAAGAAAACCTCCCCGCTCGCCGGGGAGGTCCCTCCGCCGAAGGCGGAGGGGGTGGGGGCGCTGCGAGCCCAGACCGCTAGCGCAGGTAGATCCCGCGCGCGATCTCGAGGTTGACGTAGGCCTCGGGCAGGTTCCAGGACACGGGCGCGCCACCCCAGTTGACGTAGACGGTGACGTCGTGCAGGAGCGCGAACTTGCCGCCGGCGAGCTGGTCCATGTGCTGCTCAGGGCCAATCCCGGCGGCGAACTGGGCAGTGCCGCTCACACTCCAACCCGCCCCCTCGAAGAGCGCGTGGCGGCCGGTCATGGCTGGCGCGTCAGGGTCATGGGGCTCGCCGCTGACCAGCGTGCAGGTGATGATGTGCTGGCGGTGCAGCAATCCCTCGGGAACAGCGTGCAGCTGCGGCATCGAGGGGTCGGAGGCGATCGTGGTCGCGTTCTGGACGCGGATGGTCGGCTCGGTGTCGAGCAGCCGCTCGCGCACCCGGCCCCGCAGCTTCATCTCGCAGGAGAGCCGCTGCTCGCCGGTGAAGACCTCGACCGGGGTCCACGCCAGCCCGGGTCCGAAGGCGGATCCCTGTGGCGCCCCGTTGGCGATCATCTCGGCGCGCATAACGACACACCACCGAAAACCCTGCGCGCGAGCGCGGCATGAACACCGCCCAGGTCGTGACACTGGTCGAAGCCGCGCTGCCCGAAGCGGCGCCGGTGCGCGGCGTGCGCCAGGTCCGGGCGGGACACACGCATGAAAATTGGCGCACCTCCAGCGCCCTCGGTCCGCTGCTGCTCAAGGTCCCGCTGCACCAGCGCCAACCCGGGCGCCTCGCCGACGTGGCTGCCTGCTCCCGGCTGGCGGTCGCCGCCGGGGTGCCGGCGCCGGAGGTGCTGGCGGTCGGGGACCGCTGGCTGATCCAGCGCTGGCTGCCGGGCCACGCCGCGATCGGCGCCGAGCCGGCTTCCTTCTATGAGGGCTTCGGCCGGGCGGTCGGGCTGCTCCACGGCGTACGCCCGGGCCGGTTCACCCACCGGGCCTCGGAGCCGGCCACGGCCACCGACTCCTGGGCGCGGGCGGTGGCCACCTGGCTGGCGACGGCCGCCACCGACCCCGAGGTCGGCGCCGGCGTGGCGCGGGTGACCTACCTGGCCTTCGGGGTGGCGCCAAGTATCGAGCCGGCCCTCGCCCACCTCGACCTCTACCTGCCGAACACGCTGGTGCTGCGCGGGGGCTTTGCCGGGCTGCTCGACTTCGAGCACGCCAAGCTTTGGGACCCGGTGCACGACTTCGTCAAGCTCCGCTGGTGGGTATTCGACCGGCATCCGGAGGCCGAGGCGCCGTTCATGGCCGGCTACCGGGCGACTGCCCCGCCGCTCCCCGACTTCGACGCGCGCCTCCACGTCTGCACGGGCATGGAGCTGCTGGCGGGCCTCGGCTACTGGCGGCGGCGGGGCGAGCCGGAGCTCCTGGAAGAGTGGCGGGCCCGCTGGCTCAGCTGGCTTTCGCAGGCGGAGTCGTAGCCGACGGGGTGGCCGGCGGCGTGACCGCGGCGACCTTGCCAGCCCGGCGCGCCAGGGGCTTGCGCGCCTTGAGCTTTTGCGCGCGCTGCACGTACTCGTCGACGGTGAGCACCAGCTCGGCGTGGCTCCAGGTCAGCGGCGACACCGAGAGCGCAGCGCCGGTGACGGGGTCGACCTGTTCCGAGAGCAGTCCGCCGGGAATCTGGTGCTGGACCACCCAGTCGATGATGTCGTGCGCGGGCTGCAGATCGCGCGCGGTGTGTGCGTTGGCCAGGTACCACTGCGCCAGCCACAGCGTGCAGATGAACCAGGGGTTGCCGGGGCAGCTGCCCACGTCGTGCGAGATCTGGAAGTAGTAGTCGTTGGCGTAGCGCGCCTGGCCGCCGGTGGCCAGCTTGTTGGAGAGCTCGGTGGCGATCGCCTGCATGGTGGCGACGATGCGCGGCTCGTCCGGCTCGTACATGCCGAAGCGCCAGAGGCCGTAGATCGCGCTGTCGATCACCTGGTCGACGTCGACCCCGCCGTCGGCGCGACTGTTGACGCGGCGCGCGAAGCGGTTGAGCTCCGGGCGATAGAGGTGCTGGTCGGCGGCTTTGCGCAGTGACTGGATGGCGGGCGTGAGGCGGTCGATCGCGGCTTCGTCGCCAAACAGCTCGGCGAAGTTGAGCGCGGCCTGGAGCCCGCCGTGCACGGCGCCGACCGTGAACGCGTGCACGCCCCAGCGCTCCTCCCAGAGGTCCCATGACGGCAGCGGCAGGCCGGTCTGCTCGTCGACGTACGAGGTCATCCAGTCCGCCGCCGGGAGCACCAGCGTCGAGTACATGTCGACCACGAAGTCGAGGTTGCGGTGGATCCGGTAGTGCTCCCAAAGAGCCCAGAGCACGAGGCCTGTCTCGTCCTCCTGGATCGGGAGTATGCGGCGCCCGTCGTGGTCGGCCCACGGATGCCAGGAGCTGCCGATCTTGCCGTTGGGCGTGTACTTGTGCAGGAAGTAGCCCTCTTCGACCACCGCGTCCTGGCAGAAATGGAAGAACTTGCGGGTGATGTCCTCATGGCCCGCGCGGTCGAGCGCGTTGGCCACCAGTGCGCCGTCGCGCGGCCACACGTAGGCGTAGGTGTCGCGTGCGAACTTCGTGATGTCGAAGTCGGTGGCGGCGACGATGCCGCCGCCGTTGTCCACGTGGCAGCGGGCGGTCAGGGCGCTGCGCCGATAGAGGTCGCGCGCCTGCCAGCCCAGCTCCTCCTCGATCCGCTTGTGGTCCTTGTCCGACCAGACCGACCAGTAGGTGCGGGTGCGGGTGCGGTAGGTGTCCTCGCCGCGCGCCAGCACGAGGTCCTGGCCGTAGCTGGAGACGTCCTGGAAGCGGGCGCCCATGCACACCCAGTGCGTGACCTCGCGCGTGTCGCCGGCCGCTGCCGCCGGGATGTCGAACTCGACCACGCAGTCGACCGAGCCCTGTTCGATCGGGTTGCGGCCGAGCTCGCCGTCCTCGGCATCGACCCAGGTGCCCTGGTTGGCGCCTCCCTTCTTGCCGCAGGCCCAGGAGCTGATCCCCGGGGTGTCCTCGGACTGTCCGCCGAGCAGGAAATAGGCGGCGTCCTTGTAGGCCACGACCGCCCTGTGCTTGGGGTCGTAGAGCACGGTGTTCCCGATGTCGCTGCCCCCGATGAACCAGTCGTAGTGGAAGAAGACGCGCGCAGCCTCGAACCCGCCGGCGCTCTTGACCGTCAACCGGCGGACGAAGTAGTCGCGCGCCATGTCGACGTAGTCGCTGAAGGCCGCCTCGATACCCAGGCCGGCGTGGGCCAGAGTCACGTCGGTGACCATGGTGTCCTCCTGGTATCCGAGCCGGCGGTCCCACCCGCCGTCACTCACCCAGGCGAAGCGGCCATCCACCCAGAACCCCGTCCGGCACAGGTTCCCCATGGTCTGGTTGTCCTGGCCGACCCTTGGGAAGTACAGATCCCGGACGGCGTAATTGGCGTCGTAGTTGACCAGGACCCGGCCGTTCCCGATCACGATGCTCCGGGGCATGCCGGGCGGCATGGTAGGCCTAAACTTCTGCCGATCGCTACCGCCAATCCTCTCCACGACGAACCCTGGCAGCCGTCCATCCGGGTCGTGAGCTCCCGGCGCCGCCGTCGCACCGTCAGTGCCCGGCTGGTCGGCGGCGTGCTCGAGATCCGGGTCCCGCACTGGATGCCGGAGCGCGAGCGTGAGCAGTGGGCGGAGCGCATGCGCGCCCGCATCGAGCGCCAGCTGCGCCGGGCCCAGCCTTCGGACGACCGCCTCGAGGACCGCGCCCGCCGGCTCAACTCCCGGCACTTCGGGGGCCGCCTGCGCTGGACCTCGATCGCCTTCAGCGAGCGCCAGGAGAGCCGCTGGGGATCCTGCAGCTACCTGGCGGGGGTGATCCGGGTGGCGGAGCGGGCTGCGCGGCTGCCCGACTGGGTCCTCGACTACATCGTGGTCCACGAGCTCGCCCACCTGGAGGTGGCCGAGCACTCCGCCGAGTTCTGGGAGCTGGTCAACCACTACCCGCTGGCGGAGCGGGCGCGCGGGTACCTGACCGCCCTCGACCACCAGGCCGGGCGCGCCGCCGAGGCTTTTTAGACGGGCTGGACGCCGCCCCGGCTGACCGGGCAGGTCGCCGTCGTCACGGGCTCCAGCCGGGGCGTGGGCCGCGGCATCGCGCGGGTGCTGGGCGAGTGCGGGGCGACCGTCGTCGTGACCGGGAGGTCGGCGGGGGTTGGCACGGTCGCCGCCGAGGTGACCGACCTGGGCGGCCGCGGCATCTGGACGACCCCGACCGCCTGGCCCTGAGCGGCACCGGCGCCCAGGCTGCCGCTTACGCCCGCCGGTACGGCTTCACGGACACCGACGGCCGAGAGATCGCGCCGTTCGTGCTCCCGGAGGAGCTCCGGCTCGGCGGTTAGGAGAACTCGAGGATCGGGTGCACCTCTACGGTGCCCTCGATCGCAGCCGGGTTCTTGGCGGCCCAGGCGATCGCCTCCGCGCGGTCCTTGCACTCGAGCACGAAATAGCCGTTCAGCCAGGGCGACTGGGGATGCATGGGGCCCTCGGTGGTCTTGGTCTGGCCGCCGCGCACCTGGACGCTGAAGCCCGCCCCCGACGGCTGGCAGGCGTCGCCGCCGCGCATCACGTTGGCCGCCTGCGCTTCCTCGAGCAGCTTGGCGTAGGCATCGATCTGGGCGCCCATCTCGGGCGTCCCCGGTCGCGGCGCCTTGGACTCGTCGACGTACTGCAACATCATGAATTTGGGCATCGGTTGGCCTCCCCGTGGTGGGCCGGAGGATTCCGGCTCTCAACCAGTACGACGAACCGCGAGGCCCGAAATCGACCGCAGCTCCAATACGATCTGGCTCATGGCCAGTCACGCGCGGACCTTCGGCGGCACCGGGAAGGCGGCCGCTGCCGGTGTTGCGCTGCTGCTCGTTGACGGCGCGCTGGCTTGGGGCAACCTGCACGCCACCGACGACGTGCAGCCGGTGGTCGGGCTGCTCCTGATCGCGAGCTTCGCCTTTGGCTTCTATCGCCCGCGCTGGAGCTGGCTCTTCGCGCTCCTTCTCTTCGCTGCGATCCCCGCCTCGACGATCTGGGCCTATGCCACCAACTACCCCGTCTACGGCGGCCATCACCCGCTTTACGAAGAGCTGATAGCCCTCATCCCGGTCGCGATCGGCGCCGCGGCGGGTGCGGGAACACGCCTCGCGATGCGGTCCCCTAGAGGGTGAGCACGATCTTGGTGGCTTCCCGGGCGTCGAACATCCGGTAGGCCTCCGACGCCTCCTCCAGCGGCATGCGGTGGGAGATGATCCGGTCCGGCTGCAGCTTGCCCGCGGCGATCAGGTCGAGCAGGGGCCGCATATAGGCCTGCACGTTGCACCAGCCGGCGCGGAAGGTGAGGTCCTTCGACCAGCTGTGCCAAAGAGGGAACGGCCACTCGGTCTCGCTCGGCACCCCGACCATGGAGATCGTCCCGCCGCCGCGCACGCAGTGGATCGCGGTCTCCACGGCCGAGACGTGGCCGACGCACTCGATGGAGCGGTCCACGCCGTGCCCCTCGGTCACCTGCTGGAGGAACTCCACGGGGTGCACCTGGGCGGCGTTGATGGGGATCGCACCCAGCCCCTGTGCCACCTCCAGCCGCGCGTCCACCATGTCGACCACGTAGACCCGAGCCGGGCCGAACAGGTTGGCCGCCATCACCGCCATCAGGCCGACGGGGCCGGCGCCGATCACGGCCACGCTGTCGCCGGGATGGATCTCGGCCCGCTCGGCGCCGAAATAGGCGGTGGCGAGGATGTCGCCGACGAAGATCGCCTGCTCGTCGGTCATGCCCGCTGGGATCGGCTCCAGGGTGTGGTCGGCGAGCGGCACCACCACCCACTCGGCCTGCCCGCCGCCGAGGTCGCCGAAATACTCGCCGTACCCGAAGGTGCCCTTCTTCTCGCACTGCGCGAACCAGCCGCGCCGGCAGAGGTAGCAATGGCCGCAGGCCGTGAAGAAGGCGGCCACGACCCGATCACCGGGCTGAAAGCGGCGCACCTCGGGACCGACCTCCTCGACCACGCCCGTGAACTCGTGGCCGATCACGGCGCCCTGGTTGATCGGGCTGTGCCCGTGGTAGATGTGGAGGTCGGACCCGCAGATGGCCCCCAGCGTGACCTTCAGCAGGACCTCCGACGGGTTCTTGATCGACGGCTTGGGGACGTCCACGACCCGGAAGTCGCCTACATCGTTGAAAGTGACGGCCCGCACCTGCCGGATTCTAGATAGCTTCGGCGCTTGCTCAAAAGCACAGGCTCCTTTATTGTGATAGGGCAAATGTCATTAATCATGCCCCTGGAGGTCCCGAACCATGCCTGAGCTGTTCTGGGTCGTGGTGGTCGTGGTGGCCATCGCGGTCCTTCTCCTCATCGCACTGGCGGCGGTCATGAAGCGGCGCGTGAAGCCGTTCGAGACCCGCATGTTCCCCGCCAACTACGTCGAGCCGTACGAGCGGCGGATCGACGAGGTGGAGCGCATGTTCGTGGCCCAGCCCCGAGAGTCGGTGGCGGCGGCCAAGCTCCTGGTCGACGACATGCTGACCCGGATGGGTTACCCGGTCCGCATCAGCAACGAAGAGCGGGTTCGCGACGTGCGGCACTTCAGCCGCACCCACTCCGACCGCTACCGGCTGGCCACCAGCCTCAAGTCCAACCCCACCACCGAGGACCTGCGCCGCTCCCTCCAGGCCTACCTGGACACCGCCCGCGAGCTCTGCGGAGAAGCGCGCAAGTCCCATCGCACCACGACCACCGAAACCAGCCGCCCGGAGATCGCGTCTTAAACCCGTAGCTCCCGCGATTCAGACGCCCAGCCGATAGGCTGGGCCGGTGCGACTGAAAGGGGCCTCGGTCCTCGTGACCGGGGCCTCGTCGGGTATCGGAGCCGCCACCGCGCGGCTCTTCGCGCGCTCGGGGGCGCGCCTCACCATCTGCGCGCGCCGCCTGGATCGCCTGCACGAGATCGCCGACCAATGCCGTCATGCCGGCGCGGAGGCGGTCGTGGTCCGCCGCACCGACATGACCAAGCCCGCTGACGTGCGCGCCTTCGTGGCCGGCGCCCTGCGCGACTTCGATCGCGTCGACGTGCTCGTCAACAACGCGGGGGTGGGCTGGCGCGGCCGCTTCCAGGACATGCCCGAGGAGGCCATGCGCCTGCTCATCGAGACCAACGTCACCGGCCTGGCGATGGCCGTCCAGGCGGTCCTTCCCAGCATGCTCGAGGCGAACTCGGGCGTGATCATCAACGTCTCCTCGGTGGTCGGCTTCCGCGCCACCCCCTACTCGGCCGTCTACTCGGCCACCAAGCACGCCGTGACGGGGCTCTCCCATGCGCTACGCGGCGAGCTGAGCGGCACCGGGGTCAAGGTCTGCGCCGTCTACCCGGGCACCACCCGCACCGAGTTCCGGGGCACCGACCCGCCGCCGCAGGGGGTCTTCGTGCAGCGCCCGGAGCACGTGGCGCGTGCCATCGTGCGTACCGCCCGCTGGCCGCGGCGGGACGTGATCATGATCCCTTACCGCCTGGCGCACCTGGCGGAGCCAGTCCTGGGAGGCCCTCTTGACCACCTGCTGGGCGAGCTGCGCCGGCGGGGGGTGGAGCCACCTCCAGGCCGGCCTCCTGGAGGAGCTTCTCCAACTGGTGGGCGTTCTTGACCGACCAGTTGGAGTAGTTGTTGTTCATGATCGCGTGCACCTCCTGGGTGCGCTCGGCCATGGCCTTGATCCGCGGCACCCACTCGGCCAGCTCCTCGTCCTTGTAGTCCCAGCGAAAGCGCACGTTGGGCGGCGCGCCCTTCTGGTCCCAGGTCTCGCGGTTGCGGCCATGGAACCGGATCACCGCCATGCGCTCCGAGGTGACCGCGGCCACCGGCGGCAGGGCCGTGTAAAAGCCGCCGGGCGTGTCGACGGCGACGTAGGGGATGCCGCGCAGGCGCAGGAACTCGAGCGTGCCGTCGCGGTGCTCCCCGTCCAGCCAGTCGTCCTTGCGGAACTCGACCGCGACCGGAAACGGGTGCATGCGCTCCTGCACCTGCTCGATGTAGGTCAGGTGCTTGCGGGCGGGGTAAAACCAGTGCGGGAACTGGAAGAAGACCGCGCCCAGGCGGCCTGAGGCGCGCAGCGGCTCGAGCGCGTCGCGGAAGGCCTCCCAGGCCTGGTCGACCACCTCGGGCGGGACCTGGTCGAGGTAGAAGCTCTTCTTCTCCAGCAGCTCCTCGGGCAACCCCTCCCGGAGGTCCTTGGGCAGCGCGTTAGCCCGGGTCGGGTGGTGGGTGAAGAGCGAGAAGGCCTTGACGTCGAAGACGAAGCCCGGCGCCGTGCGCTCGACCCAGAGCAGCGAGTTCTCCTTCTTCGGCATCCCGTAGTAGGTGCTGTCCACCTCGACCAGGGGGAACTGGGACGCGTAAAAGCGGAGCCGGTCCTCAGAGCTGGTGGCGTCAGGCGGATAGAACGCCTTGCTGTCGATCAGGGACTTGTCGATCCAGCCCGCGATCCCGCACCTGATCACGTCGCAAACCGGAATGCTGGCATAACGTAGTCGCCCCCCGAAAAAATCCCCACTCGAATGCGCAAGCTGCCCACCTGGCTGACCCATTGGTACACGTATCGCGGCGCGGTCGGCATCGTGGGCGGCTTCATCTTCGCCCTCTTCTGCTTCGGCCTGTACGCGTCCGGGGTGCCGGGTGGCGTGCACCCCGAGGACCGCCTCTTCACCCAGGACTCGGCGCCGGCGCAGGACGTGGTGATCGTGGGCATCGACGACAAGACGATCGCGACCACCGGGCACTTCCCGTTCACGCGCGACAAGTACACGGCGCTGCTCGACAACCTCACCTCCGCCGGCGCCGCCGCGGTCGTCTTCGACATCGGCTTCTCAGAGGCCTTCACGCCGGACGGCGACCAGCAGTTCCACGATGCCATCGCGGCCGCCAGCAAGGCCAAGGTCCCGGTGATCCTGGCCTACGGGCAGGGTGACCTGGCCCCCGGCGATCACAAGGTCATCCAGGCCCACCAGAACGACAACGGGACGCTGGCGCCGATCCAGGACGAGATCCCGATCCGCATCTTCCGCTGCGCCGACACCAACCCCGACCCCTACGCGCCCTGCCAGCAGCAGATCGCCGACATGGCGTCCACGGCCGTGGTCGGCGACGAGGACGGCGTCGTACGCCGGATGCCGATGTTCGTGGAGCCGGCCTGCCACCAGCAGGGCAAGCAGTGCCTGGACACCATCAACCCGATCGGGTTCACGGGCTACCGCTACTACTTCGCCCCCGACCTCAACCTCGCCCTCACCCCCGCCGGCGCCACCTTCGGCACCGGTTGGCCGCACCCGCTCTGGGTCGACCAGAACGGGCGCGCGGTGATCAACTTCCTGGGCGAGCCGGGCACCTTCGTCAAGCACGGCCAGTACCTGTCGATGTCGGACGTCGCCGGCGGCTCCTTCGACGCCGGCAAGATCAAGGGCAAGGTGGTCATGGTCGGCGTCTACCACGCCACCGGCATCCATGACGAGAGCCTGGTGCCCACCCGCAGCGGCAGCCAGCTGATGCAGGGTGTCGAGCTGCACGCCAACCTCGTCAGCCAGCTCGAGCGCGGGGTCAGCGGGTCGTTCCTGCAGCCCGAGCCCTGGTGGCTGGTGCTGCTGACCATGCTGATCCTGGGGGTCGGCATGGGCTGGGTGGTGGCCCGCCTGTCGGTCCTCTGGGGCGCGCTGGCGGTGGTCGGGCTGCTGGTCGCCTACACCCTGTTCTGGGCGGCCGCCTTCGAGCCGCTGCAGACGGTGCCCGACCTCTTCCACGTCTGGCTGGCCGTCGGCCTCAGCTATGCCGGCGTCACCGCCTACCGCTTCCTCTACGAGGATCGCGAGAAGCGCAAGGTGACGGCCATCTTCGGCCAGTACCTGAAGCCCGAGCTGGTCAAGCAGCTGGCCTCGGTGCGCACACTCGACGAGCTCACCTTCGGCGGCGAGCGCAAGGAGCTGACGATGCTCTTCGTCGACATCCGCGGCTTCACGTCGATGTCCGAGACCATGACCGCCGAGGACGTGGTCACGGTCGCCACCGACTACCTCACCGACCTGACGCGCGTCATCTTCAAATGGGACGGAACCGTCGACAAGTACGTCGGCGACGAGATCGTGGCCGCCTGGAACGCGGTCCATCCGCAAGCCAACCACGCCCTGCTCGCGGTCCGCTGCGCCTACGACATGATCACCCGGGCGCCCGACCTGCAGGAGCGCCTGGTGGCCAAGCACCTGCCGCCGATCCGCTACGGCATCGGCGTCAACACCGGCCCCGCGGTCTGGGGCAGCATGGGCAGCCCGATGCGCCGGCAGTTCACCGCGCTGGGCGACACCGTCAACACAGCCGCCCGCTTCTGTGGCGCTGCCGGTCCCTTCGAGCTCCTGATCGGCGAGCAGACCTACCAGCAGACCAAGGACTACATCGCGGTCGAGCTGGCCCCCGGCATCCAGCTCAAGGGCAAGTCGGCCGAGACTTTCCGGATCTACAAGGTGGTCGCCATCCGCGAGAGCACGACCTCGCCCTGGGTCCCCTTCCCGACCGAGATGGCGACCCAGTCGACCTATCAGCACACCCAGCAGTACCGGACGCAGCAGACCATGCTGGCGGCCGGCGCCACGGTCTCGGCCGGGGTGGTCACGCCGCCGGCCGTGCCCACAGCCGCGGCGGCGACGGCCGAGGTGCCGACACCGGCGCTGCCAATGCCCGCGCTGCCGCCCCAGAACGCGCCACCGGAGACTCCGCAGAACTAGGATCGGCTGGAGGTGGACAACCTCCAGATCGAGATCTTCACCCCCCGCGAGAAGCGGGCGGCGGCCGTGTTCGCGATCGCCCTCGTCCTGCTCGCGGGCTCGGTGGCCTGGGTGGTCCGCTCGGGTGGGCTCGCGGGCCCAGCGGCCTCCGCCGCGGGCGCCGTCCCCACGCCCCCGCCCCAGCGCCATGCGGACTTCCTGTTCGTGTCGGAAACCGCCGCCTACGCGCTGGCCAGGACCGGGCCCTCCTACGCGGTCGCTTCGGTGGCCGCCTACCGCAGCGGCGACGGCGCGCGGACCTGGCAGCGCATGGTCGCGCCGGGGCCCGGAGTCCCTCTCTACATGCAGCTGGTGGGGACGCGCTCGCTGCTGCTGGCGGCGGGCGATCCCAACGCCGCCACGGACAGGACCTACTGGGTCACCCACGACGCCGGCTTGAGCTGGCAGCGGTTCCCGGTGCCCAACCTGCCCGGCCAGAGCAGCTACCTGCACCTGCTGGACGGCCGAACCGGCTACCTGATCAGCCAGCCCTACTTCAACCTGGCCGCCGGGGGCTCACCCATCGCCATCTACTGGACCTCGGACGCGGGCGCCACCTGGCGTCAGACCCTCGACCTCAACGAGACCCACGCCAGCGCCGGCGCCCTCGACGTCAGCGGGCCGTACACGGCTCCCGTCTTCTTCGACCCCCGCCAGGGCTGGATGATGAGCGGCAGCTTCGTGCCCCGCGCGGGGGAGTCGCGCCCGCTGCTGCTCCACACCGCCGACGGCGGCGCGACCTGGGCGGCAGTCCCGCTCCCGCCCGGCCCCGACAAGCAGTTCCTGCTCGCGACCCCGGTCTTTCCCGGCGGCGGCGCCCACGGGTACCTGGCGCTGGGCGGCGCGGCCGGCCTGCTGGTCTACGAGACCCGCGACGGCGGAGCCGCCTGGGCCGATCCCTATCGCGTCGGGGTGCCCTGGTTCTCGGCCGGGGCCGACCGCTGGGTCTACAGCGATGGCCGGAGCCTGCTGACCAGTCGGGATTGGGGACGGAGCTGGACTACGACCGCTGCCCGGCTGCCGGTTGCCGGGCTGGCGCTGGGCTACGTGGAAGCGGCCGGCTCCGCACTCTGGGCGTACGACAACGGCACCAGCCCGGGCCCCAGCAGCGGCAGTCAGCCCGCGCTTTTGCGCAGCCTCGACGAGGGCGCCACCTGGAGTCGCGTCAGCTGGCCGGGGGCCTAGGGTGGACGACTTCCGGCTCGAGCTGCTACGCAGCAGCGACGGCGGCCGTTCTGGGCCCGGGCTCGCCGGCCCGGCGCTTAGAAGAGGTGGAGCAGGACCGCCAGGCCGGCCGGTAGCGCGGCGGCCAGGGCCAGGGCACCCAGGCACCCGGTCGCGGCTCGCTTGGCGGCTC
>DATCNF010000264.1:0-4354 GCA_036565325.1 Candidatus Dormiibacterota bacterium
GTTTTCTGTCATCCGAGCGGTGACTCGGTCGCGGGCACTGCTCACATGAACTGCAGCGCACCCGGCCTGGTCGGTACCGACGCCAGCGCCGGCGAGCCGCTGTGCGACTTCGGCCGCGGCCCCGAGGAGTGCATCCCCGGCGCTTTCATCCGCACCAACGACTTCCCGCGCATCGCGGTCAACCGCGAGAACGGCAACGTCTACTCGACCTGGCAGGACTACCGCAACGGCCAGTTCGACATCCAGCTCGCGATGACCACCGATGGGGTCACCTGGACGAACGCCGCCAAGAGCGTCAACCCCGACTCTGGCAAGGACCACTACTTCCCCGCCATCGACATCGGTACCCAGAACGGCGAGGGGAATGACAAGAAAGGCGACCACGTCGGGGTCAGCTACTACCGCACCGACCGGGTTCCCGGCGAGAACACGACGCCAGCGGCCGGCTTCAAACCAGGTGTCAACCCAGGGGTGCAGGCCGAGCCCTCCGACTACGACCTGGCGGGCGGCCGCAGCCTCGACACCCCCTACGACGCGCGCAAGATCTCGCCGACCTTCGCGCCCCCGGATGGGATCCAGGCCGGCTTCAACGGTGACTACAGCGGCCTGATCGTGATCGGCAACACCGCGCATCCGATCTGGTCCGACACCCGCAACACCGCGCCGACGACCACACCCAGCCAGGGCGTGGTCCACGACGAGGACATCTTCACGGTCGGTATCGCACTGCCCGACGGTCGGGGCGACGGCGGCGGCGACTAACCCGCCTCAAATCGAACAACCGGGAGGGGCGCTCGTGCGCGTCCCTCCTTTTTTTGTTTCCTAGGCGGCGCCGATGCGGCACATGCGCAGGAACTCCGCGCGCAGCTCGGGCTCGTCCTCGTAGTTGCCGCGCCAGAAGGAGGTGCGGGTGCTGGACTCCGAGTCGCGCACGCCTCGCATCTGGGTGCAGAGGTGCGTCGCCTCCAGGTAGACGGCGACGCCGTGCGCGTTGAGGATGCCCTCCAAAGCGGTCACCACCTCGCGTCCGATTCGCTCCTGGACCGAGAAGCGGGCCGCGTACATGCGCACCAGCCGGGTCAGCTTGGAGATGCCGATGATCTGCTCGTGCGCGATGTAGCCGACGTAGGCGTGGCCGAAGAAGGGCAGCCCGTGGTGCTCGCAGAGTGAGTAGAAGGCGATGGGCCCTTCGATGACCTGCGAGAGCCGGCAGTCGGGACCGCCAAGGCACTCGGTGGGGAAGGCGGTCACCAGCTTGGGATCGCCTTCGTACCCGGAGGTGGCGTCGTACAGGGCGCGGAGGAAGCGGGCGGGCGTCTGCTCGGTGCTCGGCGTCCCCAGCGCCATCCCGAAGGCTCCGAAGATCTCCTTCATGTGGCCTTCGAAGCGGCGCCACTGCTCCTCCTCGATCGGGCGCGGGTGGAGCCGCTCCCAGCTGCGATCGGTCTCGTCCGCCTCCAGTCGAATGAAGTTCATCAACGCTCGTTCTCCTTGATCACAAATCGGCATCCGCCGGCGCCGAAGGGGCCGGCCGGCTCGACCCGCGCTGGCTGCAGCGCACCCTCGAGCAGGCCCGCGTGCAGGTTGCACACGACCTCGCGATCACGGTCGCAAGCCTCGCGGAAGACGCAGTTGCGCGCTGTGATGAGCGCCCCTTCGACCACGTAGTCGGCGCCCAGATAGTCGAGGCTGTCGAGGTCGCGGCCAAACCGGCGTCCGGCCTCCCGGGCCGCTGCCTGGCCAGGCCGCCCGAGGCCGCCCAGCGCGGCCGCCAGCAGGGCCGCCAGCTCGGCAAAACGACGCTGCGGATGGGTGACGTCCACGCGGCCCACCGGCCGGTAGAGCTTGGCGGGCTTGCCCGGCAGGCCGCGGCGAAGGTCGGTGACCAGGTAGCCCAGGGCGGCCAGCCGCTCCAGGTGGTGGAAGGCCACGGTCCGGTGGACGCCGGCCGTGGCCGCCACCTCATCCACCGTGCGGGGCGAGGGATCGTCATAGAACGCGAGCAGGATCCGGCGCCGGGTCCGTTCACCGACCGCGTCAGCGAGGCGATCCAAAGGAGCGGTATTTATAGTGGTGAACCACTATAAATGAGGCCGAGACGCCGGCTTACTTGGGTCGGGTTCTCGGCGCCGGCTTCGCCCGCTTCCTGGGTTTGACCTCGGTGTAGCTGCCCGGCTTGGCGTCGATGGTCCTGGCGTCTCCGCCCCGCCGCGCCACCTGGATCCGGATCTTCTCGGGCGCCCGGGGCCGGGTCTTGGGGATGCGGATGGTAAGGACCCCGTTCTCGGCCTCGGCCCGGGCCTCCTCGAAACGGCAGTCGGCGGGCAGCGCCAGCTGGCGGACGTACTCGACGGGCCGGATCTCCTGGTGCAGGAACTCCCGCTCCGGCACCTCGGTGCGAGCGCGGATGGTGAGCACCCCCTCCGCGCACTGGATGTCGACGTCGTCGGGGCCGACGCCCGGCACGGCGGCCTCGATCACGAGGTTGCCGTCGCTCTCGTAGACGTTCACCGGCATCGGCTCGCCGCGGTGGCCGCCGCTGGCGCGCTGCCGCTCCTCTTGGAGCAGCTGGTCGAGCAGCGGGCGTAGGGGGTTGGACTCGTAATACGGCCAGCGGATCATGTCCGCCGACTAATTTAGCGCAGGGTCAGGGGGCGGCAAGCGGCTCCCCTAGGCGGGCGCCTTAGGCGGCGGCGCGGAGGGGCGCGCCAACCTCGTGCAGGAAGCTCAGGATCTCGCGATAGGACTGCACGATCGAGGTTTCGTAGTAGGGGACGGCGACCTCCGCGCAGAAGTCGGCGATCACCGCCTGCGCCCGGCGCAGGTTGCAGCGGGGCATGGTTGGGAACAGGTGGTGCTCGATCTGGTAGTTGAGGGAGCCGTACAGCAGGTCGGTCAGCGGGTGCGAGCGCACGTTACGCGCGGTCAGCACCTGCGCGCGCAGGAAGTCGAGTGACTCACCGCGCTCGACCTGCGGCATGCCCTTGTGGTTGGGCGCGAACACCGAGGCCAGGTAGAAGCCACCCACGCACTTGTGGATGACGATCACCAGCAGCGCCCGCCAGGGCCCGACCAGGACCACCAGCAGCGCCACGTACGCGATCGCGTGCAGCCCGAGCGCGACCAGCTCGGCGGTGCGATGACGCATGCTCGTGCTGAACAGCGTCTGCACGCCTTTGACGTGCATGATCCAGGCCAGGCCGAAGAGCAGGGGGAAGAAAAGGTAGGCCTGGTAGGCGGCGATGAAGCGAGACACGCCCGATTTGCCGGCCGCCTGCTCGCTGGAGTACGCGATCACGCCGATGTCGATGTCGGGATCCAGGTCGACGTGGTTCGGATTGCCGTGGTGCGCGTTGTGCTTGCCGGTCCACCAGCCCGCACTCATGCCCAGCATGCAGTTGCCGGTGATGAAAGCGATCAGACCGTTGAGGCGCCGGTTGGCGAACATCTGCTGGTGCGCCGAATCGTGGAGCTGGAACCCGAGCTGGCCGGACACGATGCCGAGCGCGACCGCGATCAAGGCGGTCAGCCAGGGGTTGCTCGTCATTCCCAGCAGTGCCCAGCAGACGGCGAAGGCGAGCAGGTTTGCCGTCAGCAGCACGACGTAGTAGCCGGGGCGCTTATCGAGGAGGCCGGCGGCCTGGATGCGGCGCTTGAGCTGGGCGTAGTCGGACGCCTGGGCGGGCGTGGGAGACTGGATGTCGGCGGTGGCGGCGATCCATTAATTATGCACGGCGCCGCGCCTATTTGCGGCTGATCGCCGCGATCTCCTCGGCCTTGGGCTCGGGCATCCCACGTTCCGCGTAGCCCTCCTTGATGTGCTCGTACTGGCGCTCGCGCTTGTCGTTCCAGGCTCGCTGTGGCATGCGGGCCAATCTACGAGGGGTGTTTCACGAGCGGGGCCGCTTCGAGCTGCCCGTCATCCTCGCCGATGCGGCGCCCGAACCAGTACACCACCGCCACCACGACGACGAGCGCGATCGCCAGCGGGATGGTCACCGGCCCGAACAGACGGCCGATGTCCGTGTAGCGCTGGCCGAGCTTGAGCCCGGCGAAGGCCAGCGCCAGGTTCCAGGGGATGGCGCCCGCCAGGGTGGCGGCCACGAAGATCGGCAGCCGGATCGAGGAGAGGCCGGCGGGGAAGGAGATGTAGGTGCGGATGACCGGCAGCAGGCGGCCCAGGAAAACGGCCCATACCCCGTACTTGTTGAAGAAGCGGTTGGCGAGCCGCACGTGCCCGCGGTTGATCCCGAGCCGCCGCCCGGGGCCGAGCAGGAAGCGCTCGCCGTAACGCTTGGTCAGCCAGAAGGCAACCAGGGAGCCGGCCAGGTTGCCCAGGCTGGCGGCCGCCACC
>DATCNF010000265.1:0-5295 GCA_036565325.1 Candidatus Dormiibacterota bacterium
GCCCGATGCTGGGCCGCGCAGTCGGCACACCCCCGCAGGTGCCCGCGGAGGGCGCGCTCGGTGTCCACCTCGAGGGCGCCGTCGACCAATGCCTCCAGGTGGCGGCGGGCGTCGCGGCAGGTCACGGGGCGGCCTCCACCAGGGCCCGGCGGAGTGCGGCCCGGGAGCGATGCATCCGCGACTTGAGGGCGGGGAGGCCGAGGTGAAGCGCCGCCGCCACCTCCGCCAGGGAAAGGCCGGAGTAGTAATGCAGGAGCAGGGCCATTCGGTTGGCGGGGTCCAGCTCGCTGAGGGCTTCGCGCAGGTCCTCGGACTGGGACCATGGCTCGGCCCCACCCCTGCCCTCCCCGCAGAGCGGGGAGGGGGAGTCGACCCGCTTGCGCATGTAGTTGAGCGACACGTTCGCGGCCAGCTTCCAGAACCAGGGCTCGAAGGGCCGCTCCCCGTCGTAGCGGTCGAGGGCTCGATAAAGGCGTACGAAGACCTCTTGGGCCAGGTCCTGCGCCTCGTCAGGGTCGCGCAGGTGCTGGTAGGCGAAGCCGTGGACACGGCGCTGGAAGCGCCTGATCAAAGCCTCGAAGGCGCTGTCGTCGCCACCCGTCGCCGCCCTGGCCAGAGCCTCGCTGGAGAACTCGGCGTCGGGCGCCACGCGGCCGAGTACAACCGCCACCCCGCTCATCAACAGGGATTACACGGCCTCGACCCCCTTCAGTTGCACCCCGCTTGTAAAGCTTTTGTCAGAGTGGAGGCCACTTGAGCCGCGCGTAGAGGTCGAGGGCCGGCGCCAATACCCGGTTGAGGTCGCCGGTGAACACCAGGATCCCCATCGCGACCAGCAGCGCGCCCCCGGCCGCGTTGATGGGCGCCGCCCGCCGCCGCAGCCAGACAGCAACGCCCGCGAAGCGCTCCAGGGAGGCCGCCGCCAGCAGGAAGGGGATCCCCAGGCCGAGCGAGTAGATGAGCAGCAGCAGCGCCCCCTGGACGCCGGTCGCCTGGCCGCTGGCGAGCAGCAGGATCGAGCCCAGGACGGGCCCGATGCAGGGGGTCCAGCCGAAGGCGAAGGCAATGCCCAGGAAGAGGGCTCCCGCCGGCCCCGGCCGCACCCGCTCCAGCAGCGGGCGGCCTTCGCGCATCAGGAAGGGGACGCGCATGAGGCCGATCACGAACAGCCCCAGCACGATGATCAGCACGCCCGCCGCGCGGCCCAGCAGCACCCGGCCGTCGCCGGAGAGGACGGACGTTGCCGAGGTCGCCGCCCAGCCCAGCGCCGTGAACACGAACGCGAAGCCGAGCACGAAGAGCGTGGCGGCCAGCATGGTCCGGCCGCGGCCGGCGCTGACGCCGGACATGAAGCCGAGGTAGCCGGGCACCAGTGGCAGCGCGCAGGGCGAGGAGAAGGAGAGGACGCCGGCCGCCAGGGCGAGCAGCGGCAGCAGCGCCTGGGAGCTCGTCACCACCGCCAAATCTAGCCCCTGCCCTGAGTGCCCCGAGTGGTATACTCCGCGCGGAGTATTTGAGATTGGATAAACCCCTGGCCCGCATGACCCCGCTGGCCGTGGCCGTGGCCAGCCTCCTCGACGAGCGCCCCATGCACCCGTACGAGATGGCCCACGCCATGAAGCTGCGCTACATGCAGGAGGCGGTGAAGCTCAACTTCGGATCGCTCTACCACACGATCGAGCTGATGCTGCGCGGGGGCCTGATCGAGGCCACCGGGACGGGCCGCGACGGGCGCCGCCCGGAGCGCACCGTCTACCGGCTGACCGACGCGGGCCGCGACCTTTTCAAGGCGCGCCTGCGCGAGCTGCTGGGCGAGCCGGCCAAGGAATACAGCGCCTTCGAGGCCGGGTTGGCATTCATGCACCACCTCGATGCGGACGAGGCCGTGGCCCTGCTCCGGCAGCGGACGACGGCGCAGGAGGCGTCGATCAAGGACACCGGCCGCGTGCTCGGGATGCTGGCCCGGGGCGGCCTCTCCCGTCTCTGCATCGTCGAGGTGGAGCACGCGCAGGCCCTGCGGAGGGCCGAGATCAACTGGATGAAAGGCCTTGTCGAGGAGATCGAGACGGGCCGCTTGGAGTGGTTCGCGGGGATCCGGGAACCGGTCGTGATGGAGGTGGTCAACTCGTGAACAAACTGCGCGAAAACCCCTGGGCGGTGCTGATCCTGCTCAGCCTCGGGTTCTTCATGATCCTGCTCGACACCACGATCGTGAACATCGCGGTGCCGTCGATCCTGAGCGACCTCAACACCTCGCTCGACCAGATCCTGTGGGTGCTGAACGCCTACATCCTGGTCTACGCCGTGCTCCTGATCACGGCCGGCCGGCTGGGCGACCTGTACGGCCCCAAGAACCTGTTCCTGGCCGGGCTGGTGGTCTTCACGCTGGCCTCCATGGCCTGCGGCGCGGCGCAGAACGCCAACCAGCTGATCGCCTTCCGCGTGATCCAGGGGATCGGCGGCGCCATGCTGACCCCGCAGACCCTCACCATCATCACCAGCATCTTCGAGCCCGCCCGCCGGGGCGCCGCCTTCGGCATCTGGGGCGGGGTGGCCGGCGTCGCCTCCATCACGGGCCCGGTGCTGGGCGGGGTCCTGGTGACCTACGTCAACTGGCGCTGGATCTTCTACGTCAACGTGCCGATCGGCATCTTCACGCTGATCGCCGGGTTCCTGGTGATCCCGGACATCCGCGCCAGCCGCCGCCACGGCCTGGACCCGGTCGGCGTGCTGCTGGCGACCGGCGGCCTGTTCCTGCTCACCTTCGGGCTGATCGAGGGCCAGAAGTACGACTGGGGCACGGTCACCGGCCTCATCAGCATCCCGCTGCTGCTCGTCGCCGGTCTCGTGCTGGTGGTCGTCTTCTTCGTCTGGGAGACGTTCCAGACCGAGCCGCTGATCCCGCTCTCGCTGTTCAAAGACCGCAACTTCAGCGTCATGAACTTCACCACCGCGGCGGTCGCCTTCGGCATGCTCGGGCTCTTCCTGCCGGTCACCATCTTCCTGCAGTCGGTGCTGGGCTTCTCGGCCATGAAGGCGGGGCTCACGTTCCTGCCCATGACGCTGGTCTCGATGCCGATCGCGCCCTTCGCAGGCCGGCTGGCCGACCGCATCGGCGGCAAGTACATCCTGCTCTTCGGCCTCTCCATGTTCGCGATCGGTTTCGGTCTGATCGACCTGGTGGCGAGCATCAACGCCGACTGGTACACCTTCACGCTGCCCGCGATGGTGGCCGGCATCGGCCTGGGCTGCACCTTCGCGCCGATGATCACGGTGGCCATGCGCAACATCAAGCCCGAGATGGCCGGCGCCGCTTCGGGGGTCTTCAACACCACGCGCCAGCTGGGCGGCGTGCTGGGCAGCGCCGTGGTCGGCGCCGTGCTCCAGAACCGGCTCGCCACGGCACTCCACGACGAGGCGGTCGCCCGCTCCTCGTCGCTGCCGCCGCAGTTCCGGCAGCAGTTCATCGACGGCTTCAACGCCGCCGCCAAGGCGGGCTTCCAGGTCGGGCGCGGCCAGACCGGTGGCGCCCAGCTGCCGGCCGGCGTGCCGCCCCAGGTGGTGCACCAGCTGCAGCAGCTCGCGCACGAGGTCTTCGCCTACGGGTTCATCGACGCCATGCGCCCGACCCTGCTGGTCGGGGTGGCGGTGCTGGGCCTGGCCGCGATCAGCTGCCTGGGCATCAAGCGCCGTGCGCGCCAGCCGCAGCCGGAGTCGGCGAGGAAGGTCGCGGCGGCTTAGCCTAACCCGGGATGGAGGGCTTCCTGGAGCGTGCGGGCGTCCGCCTGCACTGGGTGGAGTGGGCGCCGGCGCAGCCGGACGAGGGCGACGGCGTCGATATCTTCGCCCTCCATGGGCTGAGCTCCAATGCGCTCTACTGGGCCCGGCTCGCGCAGCGCCTGCCGCACCGGCGGGTGGTGGCCCTGGACCAGCGGGCGCACGGCGCCAGCGACGCGCCCGCCGGCGGGTACCGGATGGAGGAGCTTTCCGACGACGCCGCCTTCGCCCTCAGTTCCCTGGGCCTGGCCCGGCCGGCCGTGCTCGGCCATTCCTGGGGCGGTTCGGTGGCGCTCGACCTGGCCGCCACGCACCTGGAGGAGGTGAGGGGCCTCGGGCTCATCGACAGTCCCATCCTGCCCATGTCGGAGCGGCTGACGTGGGAGCAGGCCGAGCAGGTGATGCAGCCGCCGCTGCCCCGCTACTCCTCGCTGGCAGAGGCCTACGAGACCTCGCGCCACCTGCTGGGGACCGCCTGGGGCGCGGACCTGGAGCCCTTCGTGGCCGCCTCTCATCGCCGCGACGCAGACGCCTGGGTGCTGACCCTGACCGCCGACATCCGGCTCCAGATCTTGAAGCAGCTGTTCGGCTTCCAGCCTTCGCTGCTCTTCGAGCGCGTTTCCGCGCTGCCCGTCCTGCTGGCCCTGGCCGGCGCCGACGCGGCGTTCCGGCGCTGGAAGGAGCAGGGCGCCGAGCTCATGCTGGCGGCGGTCCCGGACGCCGACCTGCGCTGGCACGACTCCGGCCACGACATCCCGCTGATCAAGCCCGACCAGGTGGCGGAGGACGTGGAGCGCCTGTGCCTGAGGGTGGCCTGGCGCGAGCTCGAGCGCGAGGTCGTGGCCCTGAAGGGCGATTGGCAGGCCCCCTCGGGGTTCGGGGAGTGGTCGGCCAAGGACCTGCTCGCGCACCTCTCGAGCACCCAGGCCGCCATGGCGCCGGCCTTGAGCGCGCCGCCGCCGGCGCCGGGCGCCGAGCCGTTCGACCCCGACCGCTGGAACGCGTCGCAGATCCGCAAGCGCCGGGAGCTGCCGGCCGAACAGCTTCTGGACGAGGTGCGGCGGGGGACCGCCGCCATGGATGCGGCGCTGCGCGCGGCCGACCTGGGCGCTTCGATGCCGGCCGGCGCCTTCGCCGGCCGCACCGTGGCCTCCGCGATGCGGGCCCTGGTCCGCCACCAGCGCGGGCACCTGGACGAGCTCCGCGCCGCGCTGGGAGCGGCGCCGGCGTCGACCTAGGCGTTGCGATCCAACCGTTCCGGCGCCGGCGCTCGAACGGGTTCGGGACCCCTCAAAGGTTGCGGCGCCGGCGCTCGACCGAATCCTGCGCCGGCCGAGAGCTCAGTCCCTCAATAGAGGTTCGAGCTCGCCGTCGGCGCCGAACGGCAGCGGGCCCGGGGCGCCCAGCACCTCCAGGCCGAGCTCGCGTGCTTCGTCCAGGAGCGCCGGGCTGACCGCCATCCGCTCGGTGTGCAGGGTGTCGTGGATCCAGGCCAGCCGCGTGTCCGCCGGCGCTCGC
>DATCNF010000266.1:0-2099 GCA_036565325.1 Candidatus Dormiibacterota bacterium
CGCCTGGACCCCACGTGCAACATCGCCCCCAGCAGGAGCGCCAGCGCCGGCCATTCCGCCGCCGGGTCGGCATGGCAGAGGGAGCCGCCCACCGTGCCCCGGGTGCGGATCTGGAAGTGGCCGATGTGCGGCAGGGCGGCCTTGACGACGCCCGGTAGCGCAGCCTTGCGCTCAAGCTCCGCCTGGGTGGTCATGGCGCCGATCCGGCCCTCCCGGACGCCTTTCAAGCCCGGCACGCGCTGGAGGTCGACGAGCAGCCCCGGCTGGGCCAGGCGCATGGCCAGCAGCGGGATCAGCGACTGCCCGCCGGCCAGCGGCTTGGCCTCGTCGCCGTGCTCCGCCAGTAGGTCGAGCGCCTCCTCCAGGGACTCAGGGCGCCGGTACTCGAACGGCGCTGCTTTCATGAAACGGCTGCCGGCAGCACTTCCTTGAGCACCTTGAGGCGCTCGGCCCGCCCGCCGCCGAGCAGCGGGAAGATGCAGCCGTCGATCCCGGTCGCCAGCAGCTCGCTGACGCGGGCGCTGCACTCGGCCGGCGTGCCCGCCACCGCCAGCGTCCGCGTGAGCTCGTCGCCGACGGCGCCCTGGTGGCCGGCGTGGGTCGAGAGATGCTCGGAGTAGTCGTAGTCCGCCTTGGCCTGCAGGATCTCCTCCCGGAAGCGCTCCAGGCCGGGCGGGAGCTCGGCGAAGTCGGCGATCAGCCGCGCCTCCGTGCTGGCCCAGGAGCGCACATCGTCGAGCGCCTGCGCAGGGTCGGCCCGGGCCGACAGGGTCGTGACCAGGCAGACCTCGACGTCGGACCGGCGCCGGCCGGCCTCGGCGATGCCCGCCTCCACCCAGCCCAGCTGGCGGCGTACGAAGTCGGGCTCGGCCGGGCCCATCAGGATCACGCCGTCGCAGAAGCGCCCGGCCAGGGTGCACATCCGGCGCTGCGAGGCCGCCAGGTGGAGGGGCACCGGCGCCGCCAGGTGCGGAAGGTGGTGGCGGCGGCCGTCCCAGCTGCCCTCGCGGCCGGCCAGCACCTCCTTGAAGAAGCCCAGAGCGGATTCCACCTCCGCCACCCGGGCCGGCTTCCAGCCGACGCCGTAGACCGCCGAGTCACCGGCGCCGAGACCGAGCAGGGCGCGGCCGGGCGCCAGCTCGGCGAGGGCGGCGATGGCGTTGGCGGTGACCGTGGGGTGCCGCGTCAGCGGGTTGGTGACGCCGGTCCCCAACTCCAGCCGGCTGGTCGCCAGCGCGGCCAGGTAGAGGCCCGCGTAGACGTCTTTCATCGCCAGCTGGGAGTCGATCAGCCAGAGCCGCTCGACGCCCTCCGCCTCCAGCTCGGCGGCCAGCTCGCGCCAGCTCGCCAGCGACTGCCGGGGGCTGATGCCGATGCTGATCGCCAGCTTCACGGTCCGCGAAGGCTAGCCCAATGGTGCAAACCACCATGGTTGGCTGCCACAATTCGTGCGTCATGGCGGCTCGGCAGGAGGACGACGTCCGGGTCCTGTTCGTGGAGGACGACCCCTCGGTGGCCCAGATGTACAAGCTCAAGCTGGAGCTCGACGGCTACCAGGTCCAGGTCGCCGCGGACGGCGAGGCCGCCATCCAGATGGCGACCCAGGCCCCGCCGGACATCATCTTCCTGGACATCCGCCTGCCCAAGCTCGACGGCCTGGCGGTGCTGGAGGCGCTGCGCGCCGACGAGCGCACCAAGCACGTCCCGGTGGTGATCCTCTCCAACTACTCGGAGCGCGAGCTGGTGGAGCGCGGCCTCAAGCTGGGCGCCCTGGAGTATCTGATCAAGAGCCAGACCACCCCGGCCAAGCTGGCCGGGGGCGTGGAGAACTGGCTGAAGGGCTAACCGGACCCCACCCCCGTAAGGTGCGAACGTAAGTTCGGGGTCTGGTATACTACGAACATGCGTTCCGGTCTGACAAGTCCGGCCCTGGAGACGCTTTCGGCCGCCATCGATCAGCTCGAGGCCGAGGACGTTTCCCTTGTATTGGGCGCCGAGCTGCAGGACCTCCAGCGCCTGCAGGACCGGCTGGCCGCGCATGGGGCGCGGCGGCTGGCCGTCTTCGATCGCGAGCGCGGCTTTGCCGCCGACGGCTCCTG
>DATCNF010000267.1:0-3672 GCA_036565325.1 Candidatus Dormiibacterota bacterium
ACGTCGCCCAGGTGGTCGTAGGCCATCCGGCCGCCGCCCACCGCGCAGAGGCAGCGGTCGGGCTGTTGCGGATCAGCCTGCAAGCTGAGCAGCTGCTGGCCGCGGGCATCTGCCACCACGACCTCCTCCAGGATCGGCAGCTGGTTGGCGACCAGGGGCAGCAATGCCGCGCTCAGGGCTCGGACGTCGCCGGTGGCGATCGCCTTGTTTACTCCGGCGCCGGACGAGAGCAGGCGGAGCTCCGTCAGCTCGCGCTCCTCGACGGAGTTGAACACGGTGTTGACGTTGTCCTGCTCGTGGAGCGCGAGCACGGAGAGCTGCTGCGCGCCGGCGGTGGCCAGCTGCTGGGTGGCCACGGCTGACACGAGCGCGCCCACCAGGAGAGTGAGGGCCAGGTAGGGCGCGACGACCTTGCGTCCTACTGGCAGATCACGCCATAGAGACGTCAGGACCCCCATCCGGCGCCGATTATGGCCGCTGACTTCCAATTTGCGCCCCCCTTAAACCAGTTAAACGCGCCAGGGGCGCTATCACAGAAGTTGGACTTCAGCGCTAGCGGCGTTTGCCCCGCCGCCGGGCCGGCGGCTTCCGGCGTGCCCTCTCCGGGCCGCGCTCGCCGGTCCGCTCCGGCTCCGCCTCCCCACCACCGCGCCGGCGCATGACCGCCAGGGGGATACCGCCCAGCACCACCAGCACGACGGCCAGCGCCACGATGATGGGCAGCGTCTGGCCGCCGCCGATGGTGGGCCCGCTCGCCTGCGTGGTGGCCGCCCCCGGCGGGTAGCAGGCCGCGAAGTAGCCGAGCTGCGTGGTCCGAATTGCAATCTGGAACGGGGCCGAGCTGCCGGTGGAGCCCAACTTGGTCCAGCTGCCGTTGCTGGGCGGCGCGTACCAGATGTCGCTGGGAGCGCCCAGCTGGTCCGAGTAGCGGAGCGTGACCAGGGCCTCCAGCTTCAGCGGCTTGGAGGCCTGGTAGAGGTAGACGTTGGTCGCGCACTGGAGGCTGCCCAGGGCGGGATAGGTGGACTCGGGGGTGATGTCGACGGTGACCGGCACGCGGTCCGGATCATCGAAGGCCCCGGGCAGGAAGGACAGGTCGGCCTGCGGCGAGTTCTCGTTCGTGAAAGCGGTGCCGGGGTCGGTCTGCCCGTTGGTGCCCACCTTGACGACCAGGTGGCCCGGCTGCGGCTGCAGGTTGCCGTGCGTGCAGCAGGGTGGCGGATTCACGAACCGGTAGGGCTCCTGGGCGGAGAAGCCGTCGAAGAAGCCGGGCCGCACCGCCATCGCGGCCACCGTGTAGAGGGCCGCGGCCGCGGCCAGGAGCGCCGTCCGCCTCACAGGGCCAGGTCCGCCAGCACGTGAGCGATCACGGGCCCCACCAGGTCGCGCGCGTAGAGGCGCCAGCACCCCAGCACCAGCCCGGCGCCCGCCACGGCGAACAGGAACTGCGGCGGGTGGGAGAGCACGTGCGCGGCGGTCCAGACCGCGGTCGTGCCCAGCACCGCCGCCGGCCCGCCCCAGGCCCTTTCGAAAGCCGCGAACAGCGCGCCCCGGAAGGCCACCTCCTCGCCCACCGCGACCACCACCACGGCCGCCGCCACTGCTCCGGAGAGCGGCAGCGCGCCCGTCCAGCGCACCGCCGCCGGCAGCAACAGGACGGCCGTGAGGGCCACGCCGCCAATCAGCCGGGCCGGCAGCCGGTCGCGGCCCAGGCCCAGGACCGCCGGCGGGAAAGCGAAGGCGCAGAGGCAGAGCAGGGCGCCGCCGGCGAGCTGGCCCGGCAGCGGCCAGTCACGGACGGCGAGTGCCCGGCCCCATTCGGCAGCCAGCACCAGCAGCGCCAGTCCCAGTGGCCAGGCCGACGATGCGACCCGCCGCCGAACGGCCACGGTCGCGATCAAAGAAGCCCGGGCAACGCCTGGTAGAGCAGGTAGAAGTTGAGGCAAACGATCACAGCGACCACCATCGAGGCTAGCGCAGTCACGCGGCGCGTGTTCACGAGGTCGCCCATCAGCCCGCGGTCTCGGCAGAAGAGCACCAGCGGCACCAGGGCGAAGGGAATCCCGAACGAGAGCACCACCTGGCTGAGGACCAGGGCGTGGGTGAGGTCGGCCCCCAGGGCGATGATCACCAGCGCCGGCAGCATGGTCAGGGTGCGGCGCAGGAAGAGCGGGATCTGGCGCCGGATGAAGCCCTGCATCACGATCTGGCCGGCCATGGTGCCGACCGAGGAGGACGAGAGGCCGGAGGCCAGCAGGCCGAGGCCGAAGAGGAGGTCGGCGCCGTGGCCGAGGATGTGCCCGAGCCCGTGGTAGGCGTCGGGCAGCGACGACAGGCTGTCCATTCCGCGGGCGTGGAAGACGGCCGCGGCCAGGATCAGCATCGCGCAGTTGACTACGCCGGCGATCGCCATCGCGATCACCACGTCCCAGCGCTCGAAGCTGTAGATGGCCTTGCGCTCGCGCGCGTCCGCCCCCACCACCCGCTGCTGGGTGAGCGCGGAGTGCAGGTAGACGACGTGGGGCATCACGGTGGCGCCGATGATGCCGACCGCCAGCAGCACGCTGTCGGGACCGTCGAGATGGGGCAGGAACCCGCTCGCGATGCCGGGCGCCGACGGGCGGGCCAGGAAGACCTCAAAGGCGAAGGCGACCACGATCACGCCCACCAGGCCGGCGATCACGGCCTCCAGCGGCCGGAAGCCGCGCGACTGCAAGGCCAGGATGCCAAAGGCGGCGATGCCGGTCAGGACCGCGGCCGGCAGCAGGGGGATGCCAAAGACCAGGTTGATGCCCAGCGCGGCCCCCACGAACTCGGCGAGGTCGGTGGCCATCGCGATCAGCTCGGCCTGTACCCAGAGCAGGACGCTGACCGGGCGCGGGAAGCGGTCGCGACAGACCTCGGGCAGGTTGAGCCCGGTCGCGATGCCGAGCTTGGCGCTCATGGCCTGGACCAGCATCGCGGTCAGGTTGGCGCCGATCACCACCCAGATCAGCATGTAGCCGTACTTGGCCCCGCCCTGGACGTTGGTCGCGAAGTTGCCGGGGTCGACGTAGGCGACCGAGGCGATGAAGGCGGGGCCCAGGAAGGGCATCAGCGCACGCAAGCCACGACGGCGGCCGGAGAGGGCCTCTTGGGCGGCGCTGAGTACCCGACGCTCGCCGGGTAGGGCGGCGGAGGCGGGGTCGAAGGGGGCGACGACCTTCATCTCACGAACACCGCCCTGGCCACGCCCAGCGCGACCTGGCGCCGGCGCCCGTCGACCCGCACCGAGAGCGGTCCCTCGTACCGGCTCTCGCGCACCAGCTCGACGGTGGCGCCCAGGATCAGGCCCAACCGGGAGAGCTCGCGCAGCTTGCCGGCGTCCCGGTCGGAGACCCTGATCACGGTGACCGAATCGCCGGCGCGGCACTCGTGGAGCGGGCGGCCGGTGAACGGCTGCAGCTCCCCTGCCGGGCTCGGGATGGGGTCGCCGTGGGGGTCGAGGCCGGGATGCCCGAGCGCGTCGTAGATCCGCTGCTCCATCTGCTCCGAGATCACGTGCTCCAGCCGTTCGGCCTCGTCGTGGACCTCGTCCCAGCGGTAGCCGAGGGCCTGGGTCAGGTACATCTCGAGCAGCCGGTGGTGGCGGACCATCTCCAGCGCCACCGCCTCGCCCGCGGGGGTCAGCGC
>DATCNF010000268.1:0-22806 GCA_036565325.1 Candidatus Dormiibacterota bacterium
GGGGTCGAGCTGATCCAGGCCGGCGCCGCCTCGGCGCTGGTCACCGGGCCCATCAACAAGGAGGCGCTGCGGCTGGCCGGCTACCCCTGGCCGGGCCACACCGAGATGCTGGCCGAGCTCTGCGGGGTGCCCGAGGTCCGCATGCTGCTGGTGACCGACCGCCTCCGTGTCTGCCACGTGACGACCCACCGCTCGCTGCGCAGCGCGATCGAGGCCACGACCCGCGACCGGGTGCTGGAGACGATCCGAATGACTGCAGCCGGCGGGCGGCGCCTTGGCTTTGGGACCCCGCGAATCGCGGTTGCCGGACTCAACCCGCACGCCGGCGAGGGCGGCCTGTTCGGGGACGAGGAGATCCGGGAGATCGCCCCCGCCATCGAGGCCGCACGCGGGGAGGGCATCGACGCCAGCGGGCCCTGGCCGGCCGACACCGTGTTCTGGCGCGCTTCCTTGGGCGAGTTCGACTTCGTGGTCGCCATGTACCACGACCAGGGCCACGTGCCGGTCAAGCTGGCCGGCTTCGACGAGGGCGTCAATGTCACCCTCGGCCTGCCCTTTCTGCGGACCAGCGTCGACCACGGCACGGCCTTCGACATCGCCGGCAAGGGCCGCGCCCGCTGGCAGAGCATGGCGGCCGCGATACGAGTGGCCGCCCTCACGCGTTAGTTCGGCATGAGGATCGTGCTCGCCGTGGTCGTCCTGCTGGCGGTCGGCGCTTGTGCCGCGGGGCCGGTGCCGATGCCCGCCGCCGCCCCGGGCACGGTCAGCGGCACCGTCGTGATCGCGCCCTGCCGGCCCGTGGAGCGGGTCGGCGACCCGCCCTGCCCGCCCCGGGCTGGCGTCAAGGTCCACTTCGAGCAGTCCTCCGCCACCAAGGCGACCGCCTTGACCGACGCGACCGGGACCTACGCGGTGACCCTGGCTCCGGGCGTCTACGACGTGTGGTCCGAGGGCGGCATTGGGCGTGGCCGGACCGTGCCGGTCACGGTGGTCTCGGCAAAGGCCACGACCCTCAACCTGACCGTCGACTCAGGGATCCGCTAACCCGGGCTTGGAGTAGAGCTCCGTGCTCAGGTACTTCACGCCTGAGTCGACCGCCAGGGTGACGACCACCTCATCCTCGGGGAGGCCTTCGGCGACTTTCAGGGCAGCAATCACGTTGGCGCCGGTCGAGGTGCCGGCGAAGATGCCTTCCTCGACCGCCAGCCGCCGGCCCATGACCATCGCCTCCTCCGAGCTCACGGGGACGATCTCGTCCACCTGCTCCGGGTGCCACAGAGGGACCACGAAGCCGAGCCCGATTCCCTCGATGAAGTGGCTGCCGCTGGGACCCCCGGAGAGCACGGCCGATTCGGCGGGCTCGACGGCCACGATGCGCACGTCGGGCCGGTGCTGCCTAAGGACGTCCGCGGTGCCGTGCAGCGAGTGGGCGGTGCCCACGGACTGGACGAAGGCCGCCACCCGCCCCTCGGTCTGCTGCCAGATCTCCTCGCCCAGCGGGTGGTAGCCCGCGGCGCCGTCGCGGTTGTTCAGCTGATCGGTCCAGTAGGTATCCGGCTCGCGCGCGAGGCGCTGGGCGGTGGCGATCAGCTCCCGGATCAGGTCCGCGGTGATGCGCTTGTGGTCGCTGGGGACGATCACCACCTCTGCGCCCAGCGCGGCCATGGTCGTCAGCTTTTCCCGGCTGAAGGCGTCGCTGCTGACCAGCGTGCAGCCGTAGCCGCCGGCGGCGCACACGAAGGCGAGCGACACGCCGGTGCTGCCCCCTGTGTACTCGACCACGCGACCGCCGGGCGCCAGGCGGCCGTCGGCGGCGGCCGCGCTGACCATGGCCAGTGCGACCCGGTCCTTCATGCTGCCGGTGGGGTTCGCGAACTCGAGCTTGACCATGACGCGTGCACCCCGGCGCGGACGAATGCGCCGCAGCTCCACGATCGGCGTGTTTCCGATCGCCTGCAGGATCCCGGACAGCGTGATCACTCCAACCCCTCGATGGCGTCCACCAATTGGTGGGCGGCGGCCAGCTGCTCCTCGTCCTTCATACCGAACCAGGGCACGCTCAGGCTGAGCCTGTCGCAGTGCGGGGCCCACCGCCGGATGGCGCCGGCGAGGTCGCCGTCGGTGACCACCCCCAGCAGGTCGAGGTAGCCCTCGTCGATCAGCTGCCGCGCGCGGACGCGGTCCCCGTCCCTGGACGCCTGCATGACCTGGTCGGCTATGGCGCCCAGGCCGGCGTGGTCCAGCACCCGCCGGTAGCCGGGGACGGTGTAGGCGATCATCTGGCGTGCCGCGGACTCCCGATCGGGCGCGACCACCAGCTGGAGCAGGATCGGCGGAGGCTTTTCCCGGCCGGCGGCCCGGGCGCCGAGCGCCAGCGCCGGGCGCAGGATCTCCTGGAGGTAGCGCTCGGTGGTGAAGGCGTGGCCGGCGAAGCCGTCGGCGCACTCGCCGACGATCGCGGTCATGAAGGGGTTGACCGCCGCCACGAAGATGGGCGGCGCGCTCACGCCTGGCTCGGCGCCCGGCTGGAGCGCCGGGCGGCGGACGTTGTAGTAGGGCCCTTCGTGCTTGCCGAAGCCGTGCTCGAAGGCGCCGAAGCAGTCGCGGACGGTGGCCACGTAGTCGCGCATGCGCGGCCCCGGGTGGTCGGCCTCGACGCCGAAGCGCGCCTTCAGGGTCGGCCCCACCTGGCTCCCCAGGCCGAGCACGAAGCGGCCGCCCGACCACTGGCTCAGGTCCCAGGCGGTGGTCGCGGTGACCGTCGGCGAGCGCGCGAAGGCGACGGCCACGTTGGTGCCGACCTGCACGCGTTCGGTGGCGTCGAGGGCGGCCGCCGCCAGCAGGTAGGGGTCGCGGCGGACGTCCAGCGTCCAGACCGCTTCCGCGCCGGCCTGTTCCGCGCGCCGCGCCAGCTCCTTGGCCTCGGCGGGCCGGATGGCGCCGGGCAGGGTGAGGCCGGGCTTCACCAGGGGTCGAGGGGGCGGCGGCCGACCACCCGGGCGAAGCCGAGGGCGCGGCCCCCGTCCTTGACCAGCATGTCCCGCTCCGGCTCTGCGCCGACCTGGCCGCGGTCGGCGCAGATCTCCATCCAGGCCAGCCAGTGGCGCCAGCCGTCGGGGACCCAGTCCGCCTGCTCGACCTGGAGGAGGCTGGTCTTCTCCCAGTGCCGACGCCACCACTCCGGGGAGTGGAAGGCCACGAAGTCCCAGTGCCAGAAGGGTTGCAAGTGCGGGGGGATGCCCTCGGTGGCGACGTCGACCCTGAGGCCCGGCACCACGATGCCGAAGCGGCCGCCCGGCTTGAGGAGGCGGTGCATGGTCCCGACGTAGAGGTCGTCGGTGCCGAAGTAGTGGTAGGCGTCGAGGCTGATCACGACGTCGAACTCGGCGTCGCCGAAGGGGAGGGCGTGGGCTTCGGCGCGGACTGCCGTCACGCGGTCCGCCACTCCCGCCTCCGCGATCCTGCGCTGGTTGTCCTCCTCGGGGACCCAGAGGTCGGTCGCCGTGACCTGGGCCCAGAACTCGCGGGCCAGGAAGATCGAGCTGAGGGCCTTGCCGCAGCCCAGGTCGAGGACGCGCTCGCCCGGCTGGATGGGCAGGGCCTGGGTGAGGGACTCGGCCAGCCAGAGGACGTTGGGGCCCATGGTGCCCTCCAGCTGCCAGTCGAGGTCGTACCCCGCCGAGCGCGGGAACCCGGCCGGAGTCCGCCCTCTCACTGGGGCGGCCTCCGCCCAACCTGGATGCGTTCGCCGGCGGATGCACGCTTCCAGCTTCCAACCCCGGTGCATCCGCCGGCAGACGCACCGGCCGAGGCCCCGCCCCTCCCTCGCGCGCGGGCACCCACCGCCATTACCCCCCGCCCTGGGGGAATGTCGCCCAGCGTAGGGGTCGTGTCAAGGTCGCTCGTTAAGGGACCAGGTTGATCAGGCGGTCGGGGACGTAGACCACGTTGCTCGGCGGCTTGCCGGCCAGCGCCCGCGCCACCTTCTCCGACTTGAGGGCGGCCTCCTGGGCGGCGGCCTCGCTCAGGCCCGCGGACAGCTCCAGGCGATCCCGCAACTTGCCTGCGACCTGCACCACCAGCGTGATGGTGGGCTCGACCGCCGCCGCGGGGTCGTGGGTGGGCCAGGCGGCGTCCGCGCAGAGGCCGCTGTGGGCGGTGCGCTGCCAGAGCTCCTCAGTCACGTGCGGCGCCATCGGGTGCAGGAGCAGGATCAGGGCCTCCACCGCGTCGCGCCATTCGGCGCCCATCTGGCCCCCGCCGGCGAGGTGGTCCTGCATCGCGTTGCCGAGCTCCATCAGCGCCGAGACCGCGGTGTTGAAGGAGAACGACGTGTAGTCGTCGGTGACCTTCTTGATGGCCTGATGGGTGCGCCGGCGCAGCACCGCGCCAGAGGGCACCGCCGCTCCCGGCAGGGTCTCCACCGACTCCGGGTCCAGCACCAGCCGCCAGACCTTGTGCAGGAAGCGGACCGGGCCCGCGATCGCGGCGTCGGTCCACTCGGCGTCCTCGTCGGGCGGCCCCAGGAACATCTCGTAGATGCGGCCGGCGTCGGCCCCCTCGCGCTGGACCAGGTCGTCGGGCGCCACGCCGTTGCCGCGGGACTTGGACATCACCTGGCCGAGGCGCTTGACCATGCCCTGCGTGAACAGGCGCAGGAAGGGCTCCACCGGCTCCACCATCCCGGCGTCGTGCAGCACCTTCTCGAAGAAGCGCGAGTAGAGCAGGTGCAGGATCGCGTGCTCGACGCCGCCCGTGTACTGGTCGACGGCCATCCAGCGGTTGGCCAGCTCGGAGTCGAACGGCTCCCGGTCGTCCTGGGCCGAGGTGTAGCGCAGGAAGTACCAGGAGGAGTCGATGAAGGTGTCCATGGTGTCGGTCTCGCGGCGCGCCGGGCGCCCGCACTGAGGACAGTCGACCGCATACCACTCGGGGTTCTCGGCCAGCGGCTTGTTCTCGGGGGGCAGCTCGACCGGCAGCTGGTCGTCGGGCACCGGCACGATGCCGCAGGCCTCGCAGTGGACCATCGGGATCGGGCAGCCCCAGTAGCGCTGGCGCGAGATCAGCCAATCCCGCAGCCGGTAGCGGGTGACGCCCTCGGCCTTGCCCTGGGCGGCCAGCCAGTCGGTGATCTCGGCGCTCGCCTGCTCGGGCGGCATACCGTCGAAGCGCCCGCTGTTGACCAGGGAGCCGACCTTGTCCGGGTACGCCAACACCAGCTTCCCCAGGGGACCGGACGGCGGGGCCACCACCTCCCGGATCAGCAAGCCGAACTTGCGGGCAAACTCGAAGTCGCGCTGGTCGTGGCCGGGCACGGCCATGATGGCGCCGGTCCCGTAGCCCATCAGCACGTAGTCGGCGACCCAGATCGGGATCCGCTCGCCATTGACGGGATTCACCGCGTGGGCCCCGGTCGCCACGCCCGTCTTCTCGCGCTCGGTCGACAACCGCTCGATGTCCGAGGCCTTGCGCGCGCGCTCCACGTAGGCGCGGACCTCTGCGCGCTGGCCCTCGACAGTCAGGCGCTCGACCAGCGGATGCTCGGGCGCCAGGACCATGAAGGTGGCGCCGAAAAGCGTGTCCGGGCGGGTGGTGTAGACGCGGATGGCGTCGCCGCTCTCGGCCGTGAAATCGACCTCCGCGCCGTGCGAGCGGCCGATCCAGTTGGCCTGCATCACGCGCACCTTCTCGGGCCACTTGTCCTTCAGCAGCTCGAGGTCGTCGAGCAGCCGGTCGGCGTAGTCGGTGATCTTCAGGAACCACTGCTCGAGGTCGCGCTTCTCGACCTCGTTGTCGCAGCGCCAGCAGCGCCCGTTGATGACCTGCTCGTTGGCGAGCACGGTCTTGTCGAAGGGGCACCAGTTGACCGGCGCCATCCGGCGGTAGGCGAGGTCCCGTTTCCAGAAGAGCAGGAACAGCGCCTGCGTCCAGCGGTAGTAATCGGGCAGGCAGGTCGTGACCTCCCGCGACCAGTCGTAGAGGACGCCCATCATCGCCAGCTGGCGCTTGGCGGTCGCGATGTTCTTGGAGATCTCGTCCCAGGGGTGAGTCCCCGCCTTGATGGCCGCGTTCTCGGCCGGCATGCCGAAGGCGTCCCAACCGAAGGGATTGAGCACCTCCAGCCCGCGCATGCGGTGGAAGCGGCTCACCAGGTCCCCGATCACGTAGTTGCGCATGTGGCCCATGTGCAGGTCGCCCGAGGGGTACGGGAACATCACCAGGTTGTAGTGCTTGGGCCGGTCGCTGGAATCGTCGGCGCGCAGCACGCCACGCTCGGCCCACGCCTTCTGCCACTTGGGTTCAATGTCCTGCGGCACATAGCCGCGTCGCTTGGTGACGGCCATCAGGTTGAAGGTCCGATTTTACGTGCGCTCAATCTCGTTCCCGCCTCGTAGCCGAATATGGCGATCAGCACCAGGGCCGCCCCCAGCGCCTGCACCGGACCCAGCCGCTGACCGGCCAGGAGGACGGAGAAGAAGAGCGCCCAGGCCGGCTCGGTGGACAGGATCACCGCCGTCCGCGAAGCGCTCAGCTGCTGCTGGGCCCAGGTCTGGATGAACATGGCGAGCGCGCTCGCGAAGACGCCGGTGATGACGAGCGCGAACCACACCGAAGGCCCCGGCAGGTGGAGGCTGGGCGCCGCCGGCACTCCGAAGAGCACGGCCGCGGTGCCCATCTGGACCATCGCCAGGGGTCCCGAGGGCAGCCCCGGGGACCAATGCGAGAGCATCACGATCTGCAGCGCGAAGGCCAGCGCGCAGCCCAGCAGCAGCACCTCCGCCAGCCCGATGCGGGCGCTGCCACCGCCGGCCAGCAGGGCGGTGCCGGCCAGCGCCACCGCCACCGCGAGATAGGTCCACCAGGGCACCGACCGACCGGCCAGCCGTTCCAGCAGCGGCGTGAAGACCACGAACAGGCCGGTGATGAGGCCCGCGTTGCCGGGGCTGGCCGACTGCAGGGCCACCGTCTGCAGCACGTATCCGGCGGCCACGGCGGCGCCCACGGCGGCGCCCACCAGCAGCGTGCGGCGCGAGGGCAGGCGGCGGACGATGATCGCCATCACCAGCAGCGCGAGCGCGAAACGGATGGCCAGGAAGGGCAGCGTCGGATACTGGGCGATGGCGTCTTTGACGATCACGAAGGTCCAGCCCCAGACGGCGGTCACCGCCAGCAGCAGGAGGACGTAGATCAGTGGAGCACCTCTACGCGCCGTGGCGCATGGAGTACATCGGCGGCACACCTAAGCCCGGCTGCCTGTTCTGCCGGGTGCGGGAAGCGGGCCCCGCGGAGGATCGCCGCAACCTGGTCGTCTGGCGCGGCGAGCGGGCGCTGGTGATGCTCAACAAGTTCCCCTACAACAGCGGCCACCTGATGGTCGCGCCCCGCGCCCACGTGCCCTCCCTGGAGCAGCTCGACGATGACGACGCGCTCGCGCTCCACCGCGCGCTGGCCCTGGCGCTCAAGGCGCTGCGCCGGGAGCTCCAGCCGGAGGGATTCAACGTGGGCGTCAACATCGGAAAGGTCGCCGGCGCCGGGATCCCCGATCACGTTCATGTGCACGCGGTGCCGCGCTGGAACGGCGACACCAACTTCATGCCCGTCCTGGCCGAGACCAAGGTGGTCAACGAGCACCTGGAACGAACCTGGGAGAAGCTGGCCGCCGCCTTCAGCGCCGAGACCTGAAGGTCACCCGGCCGCCCGCCACCGTGGCGGTCACACGACCGTCGGCAACAACCGTCAGGTCGCACTGGAATCCGGGCCGGAGGCGGCCGACCACGGATTCCTGGCCCACCGCGAAAGCCGCACCCGTGGTGTAAGCCCGCACCGCCGAAGACCGGCTGACGGAGAGGCCCGGGTACCACTCCGCGTCCTCGCGCCAGATGGTGGCGGCCTCGATCCCGGCCAGCGGGTCCGCGGTCTCGACCGGGGCGTCGGAGCCGAAGGCGAGCCGCGCCCCGGCCCGCTCCAGGGCGCCCCAGGCATAGGCGTTGCCCAGCCGGCCCGGCCACTCGCGTTCCGCCAGCTCGCGGTCGGTGACGGCGTGGATGGGCTGCATGGAGGCGATCACGCCGGCCGCCTTGAAGCGCGGCCAGTCGTCCGAATCCACGCACTGGGCGTGCTCGATCCGGGGCCGCCACCAGCGCCAGGCCCCGGCCAGCGGCTGCAGGGCGTCCAGCGCGCGGCGCACTGCCCCATCGCCGATCGCGTGCAGCGCCACGTTGAGATGCGTGCGGGCACAGCGATTGCACAGCTCGACCAGCTCTCCCTGCTCCAGCACGGGCACGCCGCTGCCGTCCAGCATCTCTGCGGTGCGGCTGCCCAGCGAGCCGTCCAGGAACGCCTTGACGCCCCAGACCCGCAGCCAGGCGTCCCCCCAACCCGAGCGCACGCCCAGCCGCTCGGCGTGCCGGAGGTCGGCGTAGGGCAGGTTGTAGGTGACCCGCACGGGCAGCCCGGCGCCCGTCGCCCGCAACCGCTGCAGCGCCGAGAACTCGCGGGCCCGGTCCATCGAGTGCACGGAGGTCAGCCCCAGGCGGGCGAGCTCGCGCAGGGTGGCCGCCAGGCCCCGGTCGAGCTCCGCGTCGGACGACTCCGGCACCGCCTGGCGGACCAGCTCGATCGCCTTCTCACGCAGGATCCCGGTGGGATCGCCCGCCGAGTCGCGGTCGATCACGCCGCCCGGCGGGTCGGGCGTCTCGCGGCCGATGCCGGCCAGCGCCAGCGCCGCCGAGGACACCCAGGCCGAGTGCCCGTCCTTGCGGACCATGAAGGCCGGCCGGCCGCCGGCGGCCCGGTCGAGGTGGCCCCGATGCGGGAACTCGGGGTCCGGCCAGGTGTCGTTGTACCAGCCTCGCCCGCGCACCCAGGCGGAGCGCGGAAGCGGGTCCGCCCAGCGCCGGATCCTGGCCAGCGCGGCCTCCAGGGAGCGCGAGCCGACCAGTTCGACGCCCAGGCGCCGCATGGCCATCGGCGAGAGGTGGAGGTGGGCGTCCTGGAGGCCGGGCAGGACCTCGCCGCGGAGCTCCACCACCTCGGCGTCCCGGCCCGCCGCGGCGCGGGCCTCCGTGCCGACGGCCAGGATCTCGCCGGAGGGCGCGGCCGTCACCTCGGTCGAGCCACCGCGAAACCATCGCGCGCGCGGAGTCACAGCCCGTAGGTCTTGGCGATGATCTCCTTCATGATCTCGTCCGTCCCGGCCCCGATCCGGGACAGGCGGGCATCACGCCAGGCGCGCTCGACCGGGAACTCGGCCATGTAGCCGTGGCCGCCCAGGATCTGGATCGCGTCGTCGGCGACCTCGACGTTGACCTGGGTCGCCATCAGCTTGGCCTGCGAGATCTCGCGGACCGGGTACTCGCCCTCGTCCCAGCGCTTGGCCGTCTCGTAGACGAAGGCCCGAACCACCGCGATCCTGTTGGCCATGTCCACGAGCTTGTGCTTGATGACCTGGAACTTGCCGATCGGGCGCCCGAAGGCGTTGCGGTCCTTGGCGTACTGGAGGGCGTACTCGAAGATGCCCTGGGCGCCCGCGATGTGACCGCAGGCCGCGATCAGGCGCTCGCCCTGCAGCTCCCACATCAGGTTCTTCCAGCCCTCGCCCTCCTCGCCGAGCCGGAAATCGGCCGGGACCTTGCAGTCCTCGAAGAGCAGCTCGGCGGTGTCCGAGGAGTGCATCCCCAGCTTCTTGAGCGTCCGCGTGACCTGGAAGCCGGGCGTCTCCTTGGGCACCACGAAGAGGCTGAAGCCGCCGTGCCCGGCCTCGCTGTCGGTCTTGGCCACCACCAGGCACCAGGCGCAGCGGGCGCCGTTGGTGATGAAGATCTTGCGGCCGTTGATCACGTACTCGTCGCCGTAGCGGCGGGCGGTGGTCTTCATCCCGGCCAGGTCGGAGCCGGCGTCGGGCTCGGTCATGGCGATCGCGGCGATGGCGTCGCCCGCGATCGCCGGCGCCAGGAAGCGGCGCTTCTGGGCCTCGGTGCCGAACTTGAAGACGGGCGGGGTCGCCATCTCGGTCTGGACCGCCACCGCCATCCCCAGGCCGCCGCAGTGGGAGCGCGCCATCTCCTCCGACAGCACCACCGCCGAGAAGTAGTCGCCGCCCTGGCCGCCCAGCTCCGGCGGGTAGCGCAGCCCCAGGAACCCAAGCTCGCCGAAGCGCTTGAAGATGCCGTCCGGGAAGAGCGTCTCCTCCCACTCCTCGAGGTGGGGAACGACCTCCTTTTCCAGGAAGCGGCGGATGTGCAGGCGCAGCTCCTCGTGGGCGTCCGTGAAGTACTGGACCGGCATCGAGGCTAGTGTAGGTGGGAGTTAGGTATGATCTCGGAGGCTCCGTGGAGCCAGGTTCCCAATCGGTTGATCACTCGCGCTTGGAGAAGTCTTGGGTTCGGTAATCAAGAAGCGGCGCAAGAAGATGCGCAAGCACAAGCATAAGAAGATGCTCAAGAAGACAAGGTGGCAGCGCCGGGCGCACGCCTAGCCCTTCGGTTGTGCGGAGGTAATTCGACATGGGTTGGATAGTGCTGGCGATCGTCGTGATCGCCGTGATCGCGTTCTTCTTCATCACGTACAACGGCCTGGTCGGGCTGCGGAACCGGACCCAGGAGGCCTGGTCGCAGATCGACGTCGAGTTGAAGCGCCGCCACGACCTCATCCCCAACCTGGTCGAAACCGTCAAGGGTTATGCCGCTCACGAGAGCGGCACCTTCGAGGCGGTGACCCAGGCCCGGGCCAACGCCGTCTCGGCGGGGGCCACCGGCGACCCCTCCAAGATCGGGCCCGCCGAGAACATGCTCAGCCAGAGCCTGCGCTCCCTGTTCGCGGTGAGCGAGAACTACCCGGAGCTGAAGGCGATCACCGCCTTCACCAACCTCCAGGAGCAGCTGACCGCGACCGAGGACAAGATCGAGTTCTCCCGCCGCTACTACAACGGCAACGTGCGCGACTACAACACCAAGCTGCAGACCCTCCCCACCTCGCTGGTGGCCGGCTCGCTGGGCTTCAAGGCTTTCGCCTTCTTCCAGGCCGACGAAGGCGACCGCGAGGTGCCGCAGGTGAGCTTCGGATCCACGGGACCGGCGGCAGGTACGGCCGCGGCCACGCCGCCATCCGGGCCGCCACCCGCCAACCCCAGCGCCGGCCCTCCGACTGCGTAGGCGACATACCGCGCCCCCACCCCGGTCCTCCGGACCGGACCTCCCCGCCAAGCGGGGAGGAGTCGTCACGCCGACTTAGGCCAGTCGGCGTCGAAGCGTGCCGCATAGGCGCGCACCGCGCCCGGGTCGGTGGTCGTCACGTCCAGCTCGTGGTTGACCGACAGCCCGCTGAGGCTCCAGTTGGCGGACCCCAGCAGCAGCCGCTGGCCGTCGAAGAGGGCGGTCTTGGCGTGCAGTTTGGCGCCCGGCGGCGCCGGGTACCAGCGCACCTCCACGCCGGCCGCCAGCAGGAGCTTCCGCGAAGACAGGTTGACGTCCTGCCGGGGGTCGAGCAGCATCCGCACCCGGACGCCCCGCCGGTGGGCGGCCGCCAGCGCCGCCAGCACCTCGCGGTCGGTGAGCACGAAAACCTCGGCCCGGATCTCCAGCCGCGCCGCGCGGATCAGGCCCAGGAGCGTGGCTCGCACCTCGTCCCCGGGCGCCGTCTGCGCGATCGCCGCACCCGGCGCGGCCCCCGGCAGTGGCCGTGGCACCCCGCCGGCGAGGCTCCAGTCCTGCTCGTAGACCGCCTGTAGCCGCTCGACCTCGGCCGGCGCCCAGGTCTCCAGGCCGTAATCGTGGTTGCGGGCGCTGGTGACGCCCCAGTTCATGCCCGCGACCAGCGCCCGCCCGTCGGCGATCAGCAGCTTGACGTGGTCGATCTGGTGCCGGCGATCGTCGAGCGGGTAGGGGCGGACCGGGAGGCCGAGGCTCGCCAGGCGCGCCGCGGCCCGTGCGCTCTGGGGCACCGAGGGGTCGTAGACCAGGCGCACGTCGAGGCCCCGGCGCCGGGCGGCGACCAGGGCGTCCTCGAGGTCGCGCCGCCCGAACTCGTACATCTCGACCAGCACCCGCGCCGAGGCGCCGCCCACCAGGCGGGTGACGGCCCCGAAGATGGCCGCGTCCTGCCACAGCCGCACCGGCTCGGCCGGGCCCGCGGGCGGGAGCAGGATCGGCATCGGCGGCGGCGGCGCGACCGAGCAGGCGGCCAGCAACACGGCGAAGAGAGGCAGGAGGCGCTTCACGAGAGCCCAGCCTGCGACCCCCGAGGCCGCCGCGGGAATGCTGCCTGTTAATGCCTCAGAGGGGCTGCACCGCGGTGCCCGGGCCCGCGGCCAACAAAGCGTCGGCCCGGCCGCCGCTGACCGCGATCTCGATGAACCCCATGCTCCCGGTGTAGAAGAAGATCTCGCCGGCAGGCACCTCGCCGTAGGTGCGGGCGCCGCGCCGGACGCTCACGGGCCCCAGCTTCAGGCCGGCGATCGGCGGCTTGAGCGAGGTCACCAGGTTCCCGAAGCCGTCGACCCAGAGCACCCGCGGCGCCGGCGCCGGCAGCCGGACCAGGTCCTCGACCGGCTCGCCCAGGGTGCCCAGGCGGGCGCCCGCCGCCAGTGCGGCCGCCGCCGGCGCGAACACGTCCCGGCCTTCGAAGGTGGGCGCGGCGCCCTCCGGGCGGCGCAGCTCGACGGCGGCCGGCGCGAGGTCCGACTCCCGGAGCAGGAGCGAGAGCAGCCCGTTGTCCGGCGCCACCCAGTAGGCGTGGCCCAGCTGTACCGCCAGCGGCCGGCGCGCGGTCCCCACGCCCGGATCCACGACCGCCAGGTGCACCGCGCCGGCGCTGAAATGGCGCGTGCCCGCCCAGAGCACGAAGCCCGCCGACTCCATGTCGAAGGCGCTGACGGCGTGCGAAACGTCGACGAGGGCGGCCTCCGGACAGCCCGCCAGGAGGGCTGCTTTCATGGCCGCGACATACGGTGAACCGGCGCCGAAATCGGTGGTCAGGGTGATCACCGGCCGGCGGCTCATGTCACCAGTATCGGGTCTCCTTCCAGGGATCAGCCTCGTCGTGGTAGCCGCGCTGCTCCCAGAAACCGAGCCGGTTCTTGGGCATGAACTCCAACCCGCGCAGCCACTTGGCCGACTTCCAGAAGTATTTCTTGGGCACGAACAACCGCAGCGGCCAGCCGTGGTCGGGCGTCAGGTCCTCGCCGTTCCACGCGTAGCAGAGCATGACGTCGTCGTCGTCCAGCACCTCCAGGGGCACGCTGGTCGTGTAGCCGTACTCGCAGTGCGCCATCACGTAATGCGCGTCGGGCGTCGGCTTGACGCGCTGCAGGATCTCCTGGATGGCCACCCCGGTCCAGCGGTCGCCCAGGCGGCTCCAACCGGTGACGCAGTGGATGTCGGCGGTCACGTCCTTGGCGGGCAGCGCGCGCAGCTCGCCGTAGTCCAGCTTCAGCTCGCTCTCCACGGCCCCGAAGACACGCAGGTCCCAGGTCGCGAGGTCGGTCTTGGGGACCGGCCCGAAGTGCAGCAGGGGCCAGCGGTCGGGTGCGGTCAGCGTCTGGCCCGGCGGGATGCGGGCGGCGTCGACACCCTCCGGGACGCGGCGGCGCTTGAACAGGGAAGCCATGGTCTCGCGAGTATAGGTGCCCCTTTTCAGGGCCCCGTTACAGTGAACGACCAGCGCTGGGAGAAGGGCTGGCCGTCGAGGGTGCCGGTCACCTCCGCGGTGTAGGTGGCGCCCGGCCGGAGCGGGTCCTGGGCCAGGAAGGACCATTCGCCCTGGTCGACCTGCTGGCCGGGCAGCAGCGCGAAGCCGGGGATCTCCTTGCCGTCGGACCCCAGCAGCCGCGAGCTCTGGACCGAGAAGGACGAGGCCGAGCCCATGACCAGCGTCACCGGGTACCCGATCGGGTACTGGGTGCCGGTCGGCGCGGGGTCGGGGACCTCGTGCCCGATGAAGGCCACCGGGACGTCCTTGGCGCCGTCGGGCGGGAACACCGAGGGCTGGCCCTTGACCGGCGGGCCGATGCCGATGTCCATGACCGCCGCCGAGAGCACGCCGACCGTCGCCTCGCCGTAGCCGAGCGCCTGGCTTTCGCGGTCCAGCAGGGGGAAGCGGTGGTAGACCGAGTCCACCCAGACCGAGATCGCCGCCGACGGCGTGTAGACGTGGTTGATCACTTCCGCGGCGCGCGTGCCCTGGTAGCCCGCGGCGTGGTCGCGCTGCAGGAAGTTGGCGGCCACGAAACCGGGCAGTGTGGGGTCCTCGGTATGGATGCCGAGCCCGGACTCCGACGGCTGCCCGTAGTTGAAGATCGTGTACCAGGCGTGGGCCTCCGCCGCCTCGGCCAGCGCGGGGTCGGCGGTCACCGCGGTCACGCCCGCCTGCTGGCGGTAGGCGTTGACGGAGTCGAGCGCCGCCTTGCGGGCGGTCGCCAGCCCGGACGGCAGGACGGAGGCGATCGGCGTCAGCTCGGCCACCGGGTCCGTCTTCAGGACCAGCTTGTCCAGGTACCAGATGAACTCGTAGACGGTGGAGTTGGTGGGGTCGCGCTTGAGCGCTGCCAGGAGCGTGTCGTGGGCGGTTGCGAAGTTGCGGGGTCCCACGACCTTGCTCACCGCGGAGCCCAGGCTGGCGGTCGCGCCGGCCGGGGTCACGGCCAGTGCGGCCTGGTACTGGGCGTCGGCGGCGGTGAGGTCGCCCGCATAGAAGGCGGAGTCGCCGGCCGCGACGTGAAACCCGTATGCGGTGGAGAGCTTGGACGCGGCGTCGAGCGCGGCGTGCGCCTGGTCGGGCTTCTGCTGCACGTAGTAGTAGCGGGCCAGCTCCAGGGTCCGCTCCGGGAACTTGGGCTGCATCTTCACCGCCAGCTCGGTGTTGTTGAGCTCGGCCTGGGTGTCGCCCGTGTCGCGGTAGTAGTTAGCCCACTCCCGGAAGATCTCGGCGCGCGCGTACTCGTCGGGCGGGTTCGCCTTCTCGGCCAGGTGCAGCTCACGCTGGGCGTCGGCGAAGCGGCCGGCATCCGCCAGGGCCTCCGAGTAGTAGGCGTGCGCGAGGGGATCGACCGGCTGTGTGGTCACCGCCCGCCCCCCGGCGGCTATCGCCGCATCGATGTCGTCCGACCAGTCGAGCGCGCGCGTCAAGCGCGCCAGCGCCGCCGAATCGGCCTTTTGCTCCACACCCGCATGCGCCTGCACGACCGCCTCGTTGAACCGGGATTGGTAAGCCAGGAAGATCGCGTAGTGGGAGGCCGCGCCGGCCACTCCCGACTTGACCAGCGCCTGAAAGGCAGACTCGGCACCGTCGTAGTCCCCCGCCCAGAAACGCTGGTCGGCGGCCGCCACCTGCTTGTCCAGGGGCGCGCTGGAAGCCGGCGTCGGAGTGGGCCGGGAGGCGACACCGGGGACCTGGCAGGCGGTCGCCGCGACCACTGCCACGGCCGCCGCCAGGAGGGCGCGGCCTCTCATCGGGCTCATCTTAGGGGGCCGGTATACTCGATCCGCCCAGCCGGGTGTGGGGCCGTAGCTCAGTCGGGAGAGCGCTTCCCTCGCACGGAAGAGGCCAGGGGTTCGACTCCCCTCGGCTCCACCAAGCCCACCGTGCCGGGTCGGTCTGGTGCCGGCTCGCTCTCTAGAGTCACAGGCTCTCCGCCACCGAGAACGGCGTCGGTCAGGAACCTCACGCACCAGCGCTCCCAGGTGGGGCCGTCCCATCCGAGCCCGTTGCGAGCCTGGAGCTGCGGAGCGGCCCAGGTGGTCAGAGCGAACGCGGCGTAAACGTCTTCGAGCGCGAGACCAGGGCGCACGGCTCCGCTCGCCATGAGCCTGCGCGCGATCTGCATGGCACCATGCTGATGGCGGGTCCAGGACTCGTTGAGAGCCGTCGCCGCGTCCGGTTCGACCGCAGCCGCCGAGACGAGAGCCGAGATGGAGTCGCCGCAGCGTTCGACAAAGTGGTATGGGATCCGAACCCCCCAGGCGACCAGGCGGCGGGGATCCGTCTCGGCCATGGCTTGGGGAACCAATTCCCTCAGCCCCGCTTCCTCATCGATGAGGTCCACCAGCGCCACCACGATCGCCGACTTGGGACCAACGCTCGAGTAGACGGTCTGGAGTGCCACCCCCGTCTCGTCTGCGATCTGCTGAACCGACGTGCTCGCGTAGCCCTGATTCGCGAAGAGGCGCCGCGCGGTGACCAGGATGTCGCGCCGCGTCTGGGCTGCCTGCATCTGCCGCCGAGACGGACGCTCCGGCTTGGAAATCGCTATTGCATTCTCCTTATGCTTACTGTATGTTCCCTCCAGTCACTGTAACTCTACCTAGTGACCAGTGCAACATTCTATTCTGGGGGTTCGCGTATGAGCACGTCAACAACGGCCACGAGATCGGGGAACCTAAGGAGCGAAGCTCCGCCTCGATGGCAGGTCGCCCTCACGGTGCTGGGGGCAGGAATCCCGGCCTTCATCCTGGGCCGGGTGCTCTGGCCTGACGCGGCGGGAGCTCCGACGCCGCCGGCCGCGGTGCTGCCGGTCTTCATCAGCATCTCCGCGCTGGAAGCACTGCTGTTCGGTGTCGGCATCGCCTTCCTGGTCTTCGGGCGCCGGTGGCTACCGAGCGACGGCTCCAAGCTCGCCGCCGCCTCGTTCCTGGCCATCGCGTGGAGCCTGCTCAGCTGGTGGCCGCACGACAACTTCCACCGCGTCACCCACGACTTCTATGGGCTGGCGGCGATCGAGGTGGGCTTCCACGTGACCCTGATCGTCTCCATCTTGATCATCGCCTGGTACTTCGTGCGCACCCTTCGCGACCGGGACCCGCAGTCGTAATGCCGCCGGAACGCCCCGCGGACCTGGTGAACCCCCTTTCCGGCGAACAGCTCTGGTTCGAAGGCGACGAGATCGAGACCCGAATCTTCGGCGTCATTCCTCCTCACAGTCCCGGGCCCCCGATGCACCGGCAACTCCGAACCCAGGAGGACCCGACGGTGGTGCGCGGCCGCATCCGCTACACGATCGACGGATACCTGCACGAGCTCGGGCCGGGTGACAGCGTCGTGATTCCTTGCGGCGCTGCCCACCGTTTCGAGAACCCTTACGGAGAGGAGGCGGAAACCGACAACAGGGCCCGGCCGGGGATCGTGCACGAGGTGTGCCTGCGTCTGCTTTACGGCGCGCTGGCCCGGCCCCGGCCTAACCCGCTCGAGCTTGCCGTCGCCTTCCACGAGGGCGACAACTACCCGGCAGCGATCCCGCTACCCATCGCGCGTGCAGTCATCGGGTCGCTCTACGCGCTGAGCAGGGTGACGGGTGTAGCCAGCCGATTCCGGACGAGCAACCTCGCTGCCATGCGCTCAAAAAGGAGCCAGCTGCCGGCGTCTAGGTGACTCACCCGCCGGCTGGAAGCCGGCCACGCTGGGGCGTAGCGCATTTCCCGGGTAATGCGCTTGGGCGCCCCCGCCCGGAGCCCGCATTCCCCGGAGAATGCGGGGCGCACCCGTGGTCGACTTCGACGAGCGCTCGTAGGATGATCGTGCGCAATGGTGGCGGTGATCGGGAATGGGATCATGGGCCACGGCATCTCGCAGGTCTTCGCGACGGCGGACGAGGACGTGGTGCTGATCGGTCGCAGCCAGGCGAGCCTGGAGGCAAGCAGGCAACGCATCCGAGAAAGCCTGGAGCGCTTCCGCGAGCACGGCCTGCTGACCGCCGAGGCCGCCGAGTCGGCCCTGGCCCGGGTAACACTCTCGACGCGGCTGGAGGATGCCGCCGGCGCAGAGCTGGTCATCGAAGCGGTCCCCGAAGACACCGAGCTCAAGCTCGGGATCTTCGAGCGGCTCGATGCGCTGTGCCCGCCGCCCGCGGTCCTGGCATCCTCCAGCGGGCGCCCCGCCTCCAGCCTCGTCCAGCGCGTGCGGCACCGCGAACGCGTGGTGGCGGCGCACTTCTGGAACCCGGCCCAGCTGCTGCCGCTGGTGGAGGTCTGCGGCGGGCCCGAGACCGACCCCAAGGTGGTGACCTGGATCTGCGACCGGTTGCAGGCCGCCGGCAAGTCGCCGGTCGTGGTCGCCAAGGAGATCGACGGCTTCATCGGCAACCGCCTGCAGTTCGCCCTCCTGCGGGAGGCCGTGGCCCTGTGGTCGGAGGGAGTGGCGTCGGCCGAGGCGATCGACACCGCCGTGCGCACCAGCTTCGGACGCCGGCTGGCGGTGACCGGGCCTCTCGAGTCTGCCGACCTGGGCGGGCTGAAGACGATGTACGAGTTCTCGCGCTTCCTCTTCCCCAGCCTGAGCACCGCTTCCGAACCCCCGCCGGGATTCGCCGAGCGGGTGTACGAGTGGCCGGACGCTGACCGCAAAGCTCTCCTGGAGGCCCGCTACCGGGAACTCTTCCGTCACCTCCGCGGCCCCGCGTGAACGGGCCGGTCCTCTATGAGCGGCGCGGGCCGGCGGCCTGGATCGTCCTCAACCGCCCCGACAAGCTGAACGCGATGAACGCGCCCCTGGTGGCCGGGGTGCGGGATCTGGTCGCGCGGGCCGCCGCCGACGACGAGGTCAAGATCGTCGTCCTGACCGGCGCCGGCCGCGCCTTCAGCGCCGGCTTCGACATCGCAGAAGAGGTTGCGCAAAAGGTCGAGACCGCGCAGGACTGGCACCGGGTGCTGTCGGCGGACGTGGCCATGACGATGGAGGTGTGGTCCCTGCCCAAGCCGACCATCGCCGCCGTGCGCGGCTGGTGCCTGGCCGGAGGCTGCGAGCTGGCCATGGCCTGCGACCTGGTCGTCTGCACCGAGGACGCCCGCTTCGGCGAGCCCGAGATCCGCTACGGGTCGGGACCGGTCACGCTGCTGATGCCCTTCGTGCTGGGACAGAAGAAGACCAGCGAGCTGCTGTTCACCGGCGACAGCCTGGGCGCGCCGGAGGCCCTGGCCGCCGGCTTGGTGAACCGGGTGGTGGCGGCGGACCGGCTGGACGCCGAGGTCGACGACCTGGTGCGCAAGATCGCCCCCACCCCGCTCCCCGTCCTCCGGTTCACGAAGCTGGCGCTGCAGGCGGCCTACGAGGCGATGGGGCTGCGCCAGGCGGTGGCCGCCAACGTGGGCCTGTCCTCGCTGCTCAACTCGGCCGACACGCCGGAGCAGCGTGAGTTCGACCGCATCGCCGCCGAAGGTGGGCTGCGGGCGGCGCTGGACTGGCGCGACCGGCGCTACGGAGCGACCTAAAGCGAGGGCAGGATGAACCCGACGTTCATCCTGCCCATCTCTCGGCTATTCGGGAGCGCTTAAGAGGTGGCTTTCCAGGCTCCGTTCTCGCGGATCGCGAACGGCGCGAACTGCGGCGGGTCGCCGCTCGAGTGCACGGCCAGGAACAGAGGCGCCGGGCGGTCGCCCTTGCTGTCGAACTTGACGGCGCCCGTGGTGCCGTCGATGGAGACCGAGTGGATGGCCGAGTTCAGCGACTTGGCGTCGGTCTTGCCGCCGTTGCTCTTGAGAGCCTGCACCAACGCCATCACGCCGTCGTACTCGTACGAGGAGTAGTCACCGGGCGCGGACCCGTACCGCGACTGGTAGTTCTTGGTGAAGGCGTCGTTCTTGGGATTGTGGATGAACTCGGTGGTGGGCAGCGTGTTGATGGTGATGCCCGGATTGTTGAGAGCGGTGCCGGCCACCTTGAGCACGCTGGGGTCGACGTCAGCGGAGACGCCGTTCAGCTTGTAGGGCAGCCCCAAGCTCACGTATTCCTTGGCCAGCAGCCCGAACTCGGGGTAGTAGCCGGTGTACCAGAGGACGTCCGGGTTGGTGGTGCCGATCTTGGTAAGCGCCGAGGTGTAGTCCTTCTGGCCAGGAGTGATGGCGTCGAAATAGGTGACCGTGACGCCTGAGGCGGCGGCCGCCGCCTTCCCGGAATCGGCGAGACCCTTGGCGTAGGTGGTGTTGTCGTGCAGGATCGCGATCTTGCTCGCCTTCAGGAAGTCCTTCATGAAGCTGACGTCCGCGGGCGCTTCGGCGTCATCGCGGGCGACCATCCGGTAGACGTTGTCGTAACCCTGCTCGGTGAATTTGGGGTTGCTCGACGCCGCCGTGATGAAGGGGATGTCCCCACTGCGGTGGAAGACGTCGCTCTCGGGGATCGACGCGCCCGAGCAGTAGCCGCCGATGTTGATGACGATGCCGTCGGTGATCAACTTCTGCGCGGCCTGAGTGCCCTGCTGTGCGTCGCAGGCGTCGTCCTCGGCGAAGACCTTGAGCTGGCGACCGTTGACGCCGCCCGCCTTGTTGACCTCGTCGACGGCCTGCTGTCCGGCGTTGCGGATCGCGGTCCCCGGGTCGGTATAGGCGCCCGTAAAGGGACCGGTGATCCCGATGTTGATCGGTCCGCCCCCGCTGGCGTTGTTGCTGGCGGTGGTGCCGCAGGCCATCAGCACGAGGGCCCCCAGGCCGACCATGCTGACCGCCATCATCTGCCGTCTAAACATTGGCTCTCCTCCCGAATTCAGCGTCAGTCGCGGCAGAGATTAGCACTTGCAGACTGGGCAGAAGTCCCGCCCCTACGTCAGGGCCGACAGGAGCTCGTCGACCTCTTCCTCGGTGTTGTAGAAGTGGGGCGCCAGCCGGGCGCGGCCCTCGCGCACCGCGCACACCACCTGGAGCCGGTCGCACGCCGCCCGGAAACGCGCGGCCTGGGATCCCTCGGCCAGCGCCACCGACACGATCGGCGACCGCGGCGAGAGCGCCTGCGGCCCCACCACCTGGTAGTCCTGCTCGAGCAGCCCTTCGATCAGGCGCCGGGCGAGCGCCAGGACGCGGCTCTCGATCGCTGGGGGCCCGATCTCCAACAGCAGGTCCAGGCCGGCACCCATTCCGAACAGCTGCGGCAGGGGCGGGAAGCTCGGCTCGAAGCGCTTGCCGCCTGGTGCGAAGTCCAACCGGAAGTCGAGGGCCCGATCCAAGTTGAAGGGGTCCCGGATGCTCTTCCAGCCCACCTGGCCGACCTTCAACTCGGCGAGGGCCCGCTCCGAGCAGTAGCAGAGCCCGAGGCCGAATCCTGCCAGCAGCCACTTGTAGCCGTGGGCGGCGACCAGGTCCGCACCCAGCGCGGGCGCGTCGATGCGGAGCGCGCCCGCCGCCTGGACAGCGTCCACCACCAACCAGGCGTTGCGGGCGCGGCAGAGCTCGGCCACCTCTTCGATGGCCGCGCGCGCCCCATGGGCGAAGTTGACCAGGCTGAGCGCGACGACTCTTGTGCGCGGGCCCAGCAGCGCGCCCACGTCGTCCGGCTCGAAACCCTGGCGGCCGCGATCGCGGATCATCCTCACCTGGACGCCCTGGTCTGCCAGGTTCAGCCAGGGCAGCACGCCGGCCGGGTGGTCGAGCTCGTACACGACCACCTCGTCCCCCTGCTCCCAGCGGAGCCCTTCGGCGACCAGGTTGAGGCCGTGGCTGGTGCTGCGAATGAACGTCATCTGCTCCGGCCGGCAGTTGAACAGGCGAGCGGCCTGGCCCCGCACCCGGTCGACGCCCGCCTCGCTGAGGTCGAAGAGGTCGGGCAGGCCCGAGGCCGACATCCGGGCCAGGAACTCGTTGGCCGCGCGCACGTGGCGGGTGGGAGGCGGGCCGAAGGTCGCATGATCGAAATAGAGGCGCCCCTGCGTGATCGGGAACTCCTCGCGCCGCAGCGCCTTGACGTCCATCGCTGAGCCCGAGGTGCGCCCTTACGAGTCCTTGACGAAGAGCTGGCGGGGGAAGCGCGTGAGTGACTCGGCACCGGTCTCGGTGACCCGGAAGGTTTCGCTCATCTCGAAGCCCCACCCGTGCATCCACATCCCGAGCATCAGGTGGAAGGTCATGTTCGGCTCCAGGACCGTCCTGTCCCCCGGCCTCAGGCTCGCCGTGTGATCTGCCCAGTTGGGCGGGTAGTTGACACCGATCGAGTAGCCGATGCGTGACGGCTTCTCGAGGCCATAGCGCGCGATCGTCTGCTTCCAGGCCGAGTCGACATCCTCGCAGACCACGCCCGGCCTCACGCTCTCCAAAGCTGCTTCCAGCCCCTCGCCGGTCGCCTTGGCCACGTCCAGCATCTGCTGGGGAGGGTGGCCCAGGTAGACGGTGCGTGACATCGCCGCGTGGTACCGGTGGCGGCAGCCGCTGAGCTCCAGGCAGGTGGCCGTGCCGGCGCCGAAAGGCTCGTCGGTCCAGGCGGCATGCGGCGCGGCCGAGTTCTCGCCGCTCAGTATCGAAGGGGGGTTGGCGGGACTGTCGCCGCCGAACTCGGGAGTGCCCTCGATCTGCGCGAAGGAGATGCGGGCGGCGGCGTCGCACTGCCGGCGGCCGACCTCGACGGCGTCGATCGCCACCCACATCGTGTGCTCGCAGATGCGCGCGGCCTGGCGCATGACCTCGATCTCGGCCGCCGACTTGACCGTGCGCACCCAGTTCACGAGCAGATAGGCGTCCACCAGCTCGGCGTCGGGCAGGCTCTGCTGGAGCACCTGCAGCCAGCGCGCCGCGAAGAAGTAGGCGTCGCCCTCGTAGCCGACCCGGCCGCGGTCCCAGCCGCGCTCCTTGAGCACCAGCGCGACGTGCTCCATGGGGTGCTTGGCGGGGTTCTCGACGTAGTCGTCCGCGTAGCTGAGGATGTTGGCGTCCGAGAGGTAGGTGGTGATCCGGGCGCTCACGGAGTCCATCCCGCGGCCCACCCAGACCGGCTCCCCGCCGGCGGCCGGCACGATCAGCAGCTGGGGAACGTAGAACGACCAGGCGTCGTACCCCGAGAGGTAGTTCAGGTTGTCCGGCGCGCTGACCAGCAGCAGGTCGAGGCCGGCCTCGTGCATGC
>DATCNF010000269.1:0-2932 GCA_036565325.1 Candidatus Dormiibacterota bacterium
ACCCCACGGCGGCCTTGCGGCCGACCCCGGTCACCGACTGGTTGACCGAGTGCACGACCCGGTTGGCCGCGTGCGCCGTGCCCGAGATGTCGGTGTCGGGCAGGATCGCCAGCAGCTGCGGGGGTCGGCGGGCCAGCACCCCCGGGGTGTCGACGTCCCGCAGCGTCCCGGCCACGCCGGCGGCCATCTGCTTGAGGGTCTCCTCGTCGGCGGCCGCGTCATCGACGGGCGGCGCCCCGTCCGGCATCCGGGCCTCGATCAGGAGCACGCCCACCGGCCGGCCGTAGCGGTGGGCCCGGGCCAGCTCGTCCTCCAGCACGGGTCGTATGAAGCGGTCGTTGAAGAGCCCGGTCACGCGGTCGACGATGTGCAGCGGCTGCGCGTCGGGGTCGTCGGTGCGGATGCCGCAGCTGGGGCAGAAGACGGACCCGTTGGGCAGCGGCTGACCGCAAGCGGGACATTTCGTTGCCTCGGGCCGCCGGCGGAGGAGGTCTCCCAGGGCGGGCACGGAAGCTAGGGTAGCAGCGACTCTCGGAACCCCATCCGAGTTAAGGAACGACCTTTGTCAGACGGCAGCCGACGCCTGCTGGCCTCCCATCCACGCGGCTGCCCAATCGTCGACCGCGTTCACGACGGGATCGAGCGCGCGGCCGCGGGCCGTGAGGCGGTACGACACCCGCACCGGAGGCCCGGGATCGACCAAGCGCTCCAGGATGCCCTCCACCTCCAGCTCGCGCAGGCGCTCGGTGAGGACCCGGTCGGAGATGCCCGGGATACCGGCGAGGAGCTGGTTGAAGCGGGCCGGACGGGCCATCAAGGCCCTCACCACCGCCCCCGTCCAGCGCTTCCCGATCAGCTCCATCGCCCGCTGAAAGGGCGCGTTGTACTCGATGCCTGGAGCGGTCACGGCCGGTAATTCTAGGACGTGGCCGTCCCTTCTTCCAACACTTGGTTTTTCAGCGTGCCCACCCCTTCGACGGCCGTCAGGACGGTCTCTCCGGGCACCAGCCAGCGGTATGGGGTGCGTCCAAAACCCACACCCCCCGGCGTTCCGGTCGCGATCACGTCCCCCGGCTCGAGGGTCGTCCACTCTGAACAAAACGCGATCACATCGGGTATCCGGTGGACCATCAGGTGCGTGTTCGAGGCCTGCATCCGCTCCTCGGCGCCGTCCGGGCTCTGAATCGTCAGGCTGAGGTCAAGGTCGAAGGGGTCCTCGACCTCGTCCGCGGTCACCACGAATGGTCCCAGCGGTCCCGAGCCGTCGAAATTCTTGCCCGGGATCCACTGGCTGCCGAAGTTCTGGTAATCGCGGATCGAGAAGTCGTTGAAGGCGGCGTAGCCGGCCACGTGGTCCATGGCCTGGGCGCTGCTGATGTAGCGCCCGCCGCGGCCGATGATCACCGCCAGCTCGACCTCGAAGTCGAGCCGCTCGCTCACCCGCGGCCGGTGAACGGGGGAGAAGGGCCCCAGGAGGCTGGTGCGCGAGCGCAGGAAGATCTCCGGATGCTGGTCGGGGGCGACGTTGCCCAGCTCGGCGGCGTGGTCGGCATAGTTGCGGCCGACGCAGAGGATCTTGCCGGGGCGCGGGACGGCGGGCGCCAGCCGCGACTCGTCCAGCTCGTGTTCGGTGCGGGCGCCGTCGAGGGCTCGCTGCTGGGCCTCGCGCCCGCCGGCGAGGAGGTCCTCGAGGCCGGCTTCGAGCTCCACCAGCTTGCCGTCGCGCAGCGCCACGGTGCGCAGCCCCTGGTCGGTGTTGAGAGTTCCGATTCGCATGGCAGTTAAGTTTCAGTCATGCCGTCGGCATTGGCCTTTGCCGAGACCTCCAAGCGCTTCCGCAACGGCAAGCTGGCCCTGGACGGGATCAGCTTTGCCATCGAGCGGGGCGCGCGCGCCTGCCTGCTGGGCCCCAATGGCGCCGGCAAGAGCACCGCCATCCGGCTCCTGGAGGGGGCGCTGCAGCCGACCGCCGGCCGGGTCTGGCTGCTCGGCGAGGAGGTCGGCACGCCCTGGTACCTGGAAGCGCGGCGGCGCACCGGGGTGGTGCCGCAGGGCCCCGGCATGTATCCGGACCTCACGGCGGGCGAGTACCTCGGCTACGTCCACCGGCTCTACGGGCGCGGAGATCCGCAGAAGGTGGTCGAGGTGTTCGGCCTGGGCCAGCACCTGGGCACCCGGATGGCGCAGCTGTCGGGCGGCTTCCAGCGCCGGCTGACGCTGGCGGCGGCGCTCGTCGGCGAGCCCGAGCTGCTGCTGCTGGACGAGCCCACGGTGGGGCTCGACCCGGTCGCCACCCGCGACGTCCACGACTACCTGGCTTCCTTGATGGGCGAGCGCACCACGCTGCTCTGCACCCACAACCTGGCCGAGGCCGAGAAGCTCTGCGACCAGGTGGTCATCCTCGACCAGGGCAAGGTGGTGGTGCACAAGGCGCTCGACGAGCTGCGCCGGGAGTCGCAGCCGCGCCTGCGGCTGGCCGCGCGCCAGGGCGCCGTGGCACTGGTGGCGGCGCTCCGGAAGCGCGGGGTGAGCGGGGATGCCGACGGCGACGTGGTGCTGGTGACCACGGCGGACGCCCGGGCCGAGGCCCCGGCCCTGCTGCGCGGGCTGCTGGCCGACGGCCTGGACGTGTACGAGTGCACGCCCCTGGAGGCTTCGCTGGAGACGCTGTTCCTGGAAGCGGTGGAGGGCAGGAAAGCATGACGCCCCACCCCGACCCTCCCCGCGGGGGAGGGGGTTTCCCGCTGCTCACGCCCGAGGCCGGGATCCTGGTGGGCAAGGAGATCCGGCAGCTGCTGCGCAGCCGGGGGGCGCTGATCAGCTCCCTGATCCTGCCCGTCATGTTCCTGATCGTGGTGCCGGCGATCCAGTACTTCAGCTTCTCGGCGGCGGCGACCAGCGGCGGGCGGGCGGCCACCACGATCCCCACCGC
>DATCNF010000270.1:0-5577 GCA_036565325.1 Candidatus Dormiibacterota bacterium
GGCAGCGCCACCGGGTCGAGCACTGCACCGCCTGCCCACCCGACCTCCAGGCGCGGCTGGCGCGCCTGGGCATGGTGGCCGTGATGCAGCCGCTGTTCGCCAGCGCGGGCCGAGCTCGGGCCGGGACCGCGTTTCCCGAGCACCTCCGGCCTCACCTGGCGGCGCACCGGGCGCTGCTCCAGGCCGGGGTCCGCCTGGCCTTCAGCTCCGACCTGCCGGTGGTCCCCGATCCGGATCCCTGGGCGGGCCTGGCAGCGGCGGTCGCCGACCCCGCCGGCCCCCTCACGCCGCTGCAGGCGATCCGGGCCTACACCGCGGGCGGGGCGTACGCGGCGTTTGCGGAACGCGAGCGGGGGACCCTGGAGCCGGGGATGCTGGCCGACTTCCAGGTGCTGGACGCCGACCCCTTCGCGATGCAGCCCAAAAAATGGCCGGGGCTCCGGCCCTCCGCAGTCGCGGTGGGTGGAGCCCCGGTATCGGGAAAGCTGTTCGGTTAGCTGGAGGAGGAGCTTTCGCTGCTCGGGGTTGAGCTGCCAGAGCTCCGTCGCGACCGGGTCGAGCGCGTTCGCGACGCGGTGGAACGCGTGCGCGGAGTGGCGGAACGCGAGCGCGTCGTGCCCGAGGTGGCGCGGCGTGCAGTCGAGGAAGCGCGGCGCGCGGTCGAAGAAGCCGCCGAGGTGGCGCGGCGTCGCGTGGACGTGGTCGCGCGCTTGGCGCGGGTGCTGGTCCGCTTGGCCGCCGGCTTGGCCTTGGTGCCTGTCGACGAGGTGCGGCGGCGAGCCGCCGCGGTGGTGCGAGACGTGCTGCGCCGCGCCGAAGCGGCGGTGCGGCCCGCAGAGTTGGCGGCGCTCCGCGTGAGCTTCTCGACCTCACGGGTCAGACGCTCGACCTGCCGCTGCAACTGCTCGACGACACCGCGGTCGGCGACCCGGCTCAGCTGCTTGTCGACCTGCTTGCGAAGGTCCTTGTACTGCTTGTCGGCTTGTTTCCGCCAATCGGCGGGGATGCTCTTCTGAGCTTGTTTGAGCGCGTCTCGCGCCTGGCTAACCAGGGTCTTGGATGACGCGCGCTTGCGGGTGGTCTTTGCCATTAGGCGTTGTTCCCCCTATGCGTAGGTAAGCGACGCGACACATCATAACGCATTGCGTTAGAATCGATCACGTCATGGCCGAAAAGCATCTGATCAAAAAGTACGCGAACCGGAAGCTCTACGACACCAGCACGAGCCGATACATCACCTTGAACGGCGTCTCCGAGCTGGTCCGCGACGGCCACGACATCGAGGTCGTCGACCGCGAGACGGGCACCGACCTCACGCCGCTCATCCTTTCGCAGATCGTGATGGGCGAGGAAAAGCGCGGCGGACCCCGGGCCAACGGCGACACCCCAACCCACGACCGCGGGACCGCGCTGCTCGACTACGTGCGCCGCACCCTCAATGTGCCGGCGCAGCTGGTCGGCAACGAGGTCGAGCGGCGGCGCGGCGACGTCGAGGACCTGATCGAGGCGGCCATCGAGCGCGCGCTGGCGCAGCTCAGCCTGCCCAGCCGCCGCGAGGTGGAGCGGCTGTCAGAGCAGGTGGCCGAGCTCTCGCGGCGCATCGGGTCAGCTGGCGGGCGGCCAGCGCGCAAGCCGGTTACGCCGAGCCGTAAACGAACGGCCGCTGCACGACGGTAGACCGGATAGCCAGGTCGTCCTGGGAGCGGTAATCCGCGCGGCGGACGCGCGGATCGTCGCGTAGCGCCCGTGTCATCTGATCGGCGGCGCCCGCCAGTCGCGTGGGCTCGCCGATCGCGGATAGCGACCAGGGACCACGCGTAGCGCTCCCGTCGACATTGATGGTGTCGCCGGCCAGTTTGATCACGGTACCGGTGACGATGCGGTGGTCGTTCAGAGACACGGCCTCGGCACCCGCCACCCGCAGCGTGTTGACCGCGTCCTGGAGGTCCAGGGGTGTGAGCGGGGCATCGATGGTGATCAGCACGCCGGGCCCACGCACGGGCACCAGCCCCTCGATCACCCGCAGCTGCGAGGCCTCGGCGTTGAGCTGCGCGTCAGCTTCCTGGTTGCTGCCGCCGCGCAGCGCATCGCGACGGGTGGCCAGCAGCGCGGCGTCGGTCTGCAGCGAATCGTTGGCGCGGTGCAGGTCGTCGATGAGGAAAGCCAGCGCAGTGCTGTCCTGGCCCTCGAGCGAGCGCACGACCTCGGCCTGGCTGCGGACCTGGACCACGGCCACGAACGCCAGCACGGCGGTCAGCAAGCCGACCACCAGGGCGTAGCGGTTACGCCGGGTGCGCAAAGCTGGTGCTCAGGGCCGTGTCGGAGGCGGGGAGGGTGAGGTCGGGGCTGCCCTGGAAGTCGAGGGCCAGGCCGAAGTCGTGCTGACGGTTGCGCAGGTCGCCGAGCGTCGAGGGGTCGCTGAGCGACTGCTCCATCTGGTTGCGGTTGCCGACCGCGACCACCTGGAACGGCGAGGAGAGGGGGTTGCCCTGGTCGATCACGACCGTGCCGCTGGAGCCCGAGAAAGAGCTCAGCGGCGAGATCCGGTGGCCGTTGACGGCGATCCCCTCGGCCCCGCTTTCGAAGAGCAGGTTGACCAGGTCCTGGACGTCCTGGAAGTTGACCAGATACGACGTCTTGCCCGGCTGGTCGGGGCCCGGTCGGCCGTTGCCGAGGTCGACGGTGACCCCGGGCCCGCGCAGGGTGGTGGCGCCCGCGTGCGCGCGGAGGCCGGCCACCTCGTCCTGGAGATGGCGGGTGGCGTCCGAGCGCTGCGCGGCCTGGGCCTCCAGGCTGTTGATCTCGGCGCGGAGGCCCGCGATTTGGGAGCGGTAGCCGCTGTTGATCTTCTCCAGGTCCTGGACGGTGCGGACCAGCGCCTGGCTGCGGGCGACCTGGTTCCCGGGAACCAGGAGCTGGGTCCGGATCTGGGTCGCCAGCAGGAAGCCGAAAGCCAGCGCCGTGACCGCCACCAGCACGTAGGCCCCGGTTCGCCGCACAGGCATGAGTGTGCCGATTATGCGAGGACCGGGCTGTACCATCGAGGGCGTCCCGAGCCGCCCGGCTTGGCGAGTGTGAAGAGGTAGTAGGGGCGGGTCTTGACCCGCCCGAAGAGGGTTTGATGGCGGTCGAAGTCCGTTCGCAGACAGCATTCGCGACGGCCCAGCGCCGGTTCGACGTCGCGGCCGACGTGATCGGTCTCAGCGAGGACCAGCGCCGGCTGCTGCGAGAGATCAAGCGCGAGCTCGTGGTCCACTTCCCGGTCCGGCTCGACGACGGCAACGTGCGCGTCTTCACCGGCTACCGCGTCCACCACAACATCAGCCGCGGGCCCGCCAAGGGCGGCCTTCGCTACCAGGCCGGCCTCGACCTGGACACCGTGCGCGCGCTGGCCATGCTGATGACCTGGAAGTGCGCCGTGGTCAGCCTGCCCTACGGCGGGGCCAAGGGCGGCGTCGACGTCGACCCGCGCACGCTCTCGGCCAACGAGCTCGAGCACATGACCCGGCGCTTCGCGACCGAGATCGCGATCCTGATCGGGCCGGAGCGCGACATCCCGGCCCCCGACCTCGGCACCGATGCCCAGATCATGGCCTGGATCATGGACACCATCTCCATGCACTCCGGGCACTCGGTGACCGCCTCGGTCACCGGCAAGCCGGTCGACGTCGGTGGCTCGGAGGGGCGCCAGGAGGCAGCCGGCCGCGGCGTCACCTACCTCACTCTGGAGGCGCTCAAGTACCTGCACGTGGAGGACGAGACCCCCACGGTGGCCGTCCAGGGCTACGGCAAGGTGGGCGCCGCCACCGCCCGCCTGCTGGCCGAGGCCGGGCTCCGCGTGGTCGCGGTCAGCGACTCCAAGGGCGGTATCCACAACCCCAAGGGCCTCGACTTCGAGGCGCTCGAGGAGCACCGCCAGGTGCGGGGCGGGGTCTCCGGCTTCAAGAAGGCCGAGGACCTGACCAACGACGAACTGCTGGCGCTGCCCGTGACGGTCCTGGTGCCGGCGGCGACCGAGAACCAGCTCACGGGGGCCAATGCCGACCGCGTGCAGGCGCGCCTGGTGACCGAGGCCGCCAATGCTGCCCTGACGCCGGAGGCGGACCGCATCCTTAACGATCGTGGCGTTTTCCTGGTGCCCGACATCCTGGCCAACGCGGGCGGCGTGATCGCCAGCTACTTTGAGTGGGTGCAGGACCTGCAGGCCTTCTTCTGGGAAGAGGAGGAGGTCAACACCAAGCTCCACCACATCATCACGCGTGCGTTCTACGACGTCCTCCACACGAGCGTGAACAAGCGGGTGGACATGCGCACCGCGGCCTACGTGATCGCCGTGCAGCGCGTGGCCAACGCGACGACCGTGCGGGGGATCTACCCATAGCGCGCCCGCGCCGGGACGCAGATCCTGCGGCTCAGCGCCACGGACATCGCGTCCTCGTCACCGGCGTCAGCCATTACCTGGGTGGCGAGCTGGCGCGCCGCCTGGAGGCCCGCGACGACGTGGCCGCCGTTTACGGGATCGACATCGACGACCCCAAGGTGGCCCTGGAACGCACCGAGTTCGTGCATGCCGACACCCGCCATTCGCTGCTCACCAAGCTGGTGCGCGGACTGGCCGTCGACACCATCGTGCACTGCGCGACGCTGACCGAGGGCCGCAGCCACCACCGCACGGTTCACGAGACCAACGTGATCGGAACCATGAACCTGCTGGCCGCCTGCTCGGGCGCCGACAGCCCGGTGCGGCGCGTGGTCGTGAAGTCGTCGGTGGCCGTGTACGGCTGCGAGCCGTTCGCGCCCTCCTACCTGCGCGAGAGCATGGCCGAGCGCGCGCCGGTGAACGAGTTCCTGGCCAACGACCTGCGCGAGATGGAGCAGCTGGTGCAAGACTTCCAGGTCCGCAACGGCGGCACCGCGGTCACCGTCCTCCGCCTCGGGCGCCGGCTGGGTTTTCACGAGGTGACGCCGCTCGGCGAGTACTTCCTGCTCTCGCGAGTGCCCACCTTCCATGGCTTCGACCCGCGCATCCAGCTGCTGCATGACGACGACGCGGTGGAGGCTCTGTACCGCGCCGCGGCCGCCGACCACGTGGGCATCTTCAACGTCGCCGGCGACGGCGTGCTGCTGCTCAGCCAGGCGATCAAGCTCGCCGGCCGTCGCCAGCTGCCGGTGCTGTTTCCCTTCTGGCGCGCCATCGCCCGCACCGAGCTGCGGGTGACCGGTTATGACATGCCGGCGGCGATCGCCGATTTCCTGGCCTACGGCTGCGTGGTCGACATCGACCCCATCGAGCGCGAGTTCGGCTGGCGGCCGCCACACACGACACGCGACACGCTCCACGACTTCCTGCAGCGGGGCGCCAATTCCGAGCTGCCGACCAGCGGGCCCCAGGAATACGAGCTGTCCCAGTACCTCCTGCAGCGCCGGCGGGCGCGGGCGGCGCGGTGACGGGCGACCTGACCTCGTCCGAGGACCGGCTCCGGCACCAGCTCGGCCTGCTCTACACCGACGTCAACGCCGAGCTCCGGCGGCGGGGCCCCAACGGGCATCGCAATGGCCGCGGCAGCGGCCGGCGGG
>DATCNF010000271.1:0-4019 GCA_036565325.1 Candidatus Dormiibacterota bacterium
GCGGAGGGACCTCCCCAGGAACTGGGGAGGTTTTCGTTCTACTCGGTTGCTGTTCCCGCCGGTTCCTTCTTCACGCTGGGCTTGGCTTTGAAGGTGAAGCCCTCGCTGTCGGGGTCCACATCGATCACCACGGTGTCGCCGCGGGCGATCCGGTTGCGGAGCAGCTCCTCGGAGAGCTGATCCTCGATCCGGTTGGTGATCACGCGCCGCAGCGGGCGCGCGCCGTAGATCTTGTCGAAGCCCTCCTCGCCGAGGCGATCCTTGGCGCCGGTGGTGACTTCGATCTCGATCTCCTGCTCCCGGAGGTGCTTCTCCAGCTTCTGGAGCTGGAGGTCGACGATCTCGCGGATCTGCTCCCGGGTCAGCGGCTTGAACGTGATGATGGCGTCGACGCGGTTCAGGAACTCGGGGCGGAACATCCGCTTGAGCTCCTCGTCGATCTTCTCCTTCATGAGCTTGTGGCGGCGGTCGACGTCGGTCTCGCCCTCCGCCAGCGACGCCTGGAAGCCGAGCGCGGTCTGCGCCTGGTTGATGTCGCGCAGGCCCAGGTTGGAGGTCATCACGAGCAGGGTGTTGGCGAAGTTGACGACCTTGCCCTTGGCGTCCGAGAGGCGGCCGTCCTCGAGGATCTGCAGCAGCATGTTGAAGACCTCGGGGTGCGCCTTCTCGATCTCGTCGAACAGGATCACGCTGTAGGGCCGGCGGCGCACCGCCTCGGTGAGCTGGCCGCCCTCGTCGTAGCCGACGTAGCCGGGCGGGGAGCCGACCAGCCGAGCCGTGGTGTGCCTCTCCATGAACTCGGACATGTCGAGCCGGATCAGGGCGTCCTCGCTGTCGAACATGTACTCCGCCAGCGCGCGCGCCAGCTCGGTCTTGCCGACACCGGTGGGCCCCAGGAAGATGAACGAGCCGATCGGCCGCCGCGGGTCCTTCAACCCGGCGCGCGCGCGGCGCACCGCCTGGCTGACGGTCTGGATGGCGTCCTCCTGCCCGACCACGCGCTTGTGCAGCTCTTCCTCCATGCGCAGCAGGCGGCTGGTCTCCTCTTCGACCAGCCGTGACACCGGCACGCCGGTCCAGGCGGCCACGATCTGCGCAATGTCCTCTTCGGAGACTTCGGGGACTGTCTCGCCGAGCTTGTCGCGCCAGGTCTGCTCCTTCTGCGCGTACTTCTCCTTGAGCTTCTTCTCCTTGTCCCGGATCGAGGCCGCGGTCTCGTAGTCCTGGTGCGCGATGGCGTCTTCCTTGTCGGCCTGCAGCCGCTTGATGTCCTTCTGCAGGTCCTTCAGGTCGTCGGGAGTGGTGGTCAGCTTCATGCGCACGCGCGCGCTCGCCTCGTCGATGAGGTCGATCGCCTTGTCCGGCAATGCGCGGTCGGACACGTAGCGGTCGCTGAGCACGGCGGCGCTCTTGACCGCGGTGTCGGTGATGGTCACGCGATGGTGCTTCTCGTACAGCGCCTTCACGCCGTGCAGGATGTCGATCGTCTCCTCCAGCGTCGGCTGGTCGACGAAGACAGGCTGGAACCGGCGCTCCAGCGCCGCGTCCTTCTCGATGTACTTGCGGTACTCGTTGAGCGTGGTGGCGCCGATGCACTGGATCTCGCCGCGCGCGAGCGCGGGCTTGAGGATGTTGGCGGCGTCGATCGCGCCCTCGGCGGCGCCCGCGCCGACCAGCGTGTGCAGCTCGTCGATGAAGAGCACCACCTCGCGGCTGCTGCGAATCTCGTCGAGGATCTTCTTCAAGCGCTCCTCGAACTCGCCGCGGTACTTGGTGCCGGCCACCAGCGCGCCCATGTCGAGCGTGAGCACGCGCTTGTTGAGCAGCGACTCGGGGATGTTGCCGAGGATGATCTGCTGCGCCAGCCCCTCCGCGATCGCGGTCTTGCCGACGCCCGGCTCGCCGATCAGGGCGGGGTTGTTCTTGGTGCGCCGGCTGAGGATCTGGATGACGCGCTCGATCTCCATCTCGCGCCCGATCACGGGGTCGAGCTGGTTCTTGCGCGCGAGCTCGGTGAGGTCGCGGCCGAACTGGTCGAGGAGCGGCGTCTTGGACGGCTTCTTGGGCGTCGGCTCGGCGTCGTCGACGGTGCTGTCGTGCAGCAGCCGCTCGATCTCCGCGCGCACCTTGTCGAGCGTCGCGCCCAGGTCCTCGAGGACGTGCGCGGCGATGCCCTCGCCTTCAATGAGGAGGCCGAGCAGCAGGTGCTCGGTGCCCACGTAGTTGTGGCCCATCCGGCGCGCCTCTTCGAAGGAGATCTCGATCACCTTCTTGACGCGCGACGTCGGAATGATCTGCTGGATGATGATCCGCTCGTTCCGGCCCAGCACCGACTCGATGGTCTGGCGGACCTTGCCGATCTCCACGCCCAGGTTGTTGAGAACCTTGGCGGCGAGTCCCTCGCCCTCCCTCAGCAGCCCGAGTAGGAGGTGCTCTGTCCCGATGTAGCTGTGATGTGACCGCTCTGCCTCTTCCTGGGCGAGCGTAAGTACCTTCTTGGCTCGCTCGGTGAAGCGTTCAAATGGATACAAGACCTTCCTCCTGAGACTCCGGCGCTAGTCGGGCGCACCTCCTCGAATCCGAATCTCTCCCGTGGTCGCAACTCCGGAGCGACCTGGGTACCTACTATAACGCTGGCCTGAGAAGGCTCATTTCAGTTACGAGTAAAGGTCCTGACGCCCTCACCCGAACGTAGAGAGAACGCCGGCACGGGGGGTTTCGGGTCGCTCCTGGGACGGGGCGCCGAGTGGCTGCCGGCGGTCTTCTGCGGGTTGCTTCCGGTGGTCTGGGTGCCGACCGCCGTGGACCTCTTCATCCTGCCTCGCACGGCGCTGGTGGTCGGCTTCGGAGTGCTGCTGCCGGCGCTGGCCGTCGCCCTGGCCTGGCCGCCCTCCGCGACCTGGCGGCGCCTGGGGCTGCCGGTGGCGGCGGTGGCGGCGGCGGCCGTGCTGGCGGCGGTCTTCTCGATCAACCCCTGGCTCTCGGTGGCGGGCGCCTACACCCGCTACGAGTCGATGCTCGTGCGGCTCGCCTACCTGGGCCTGTTGGCGGGCACAGCGGTCCTCTGCGGAGGCGGGGCCCCGAACAGCCGGGAGCGGGTGCTGAGGCTCTTTCTGGTCGGCTGCACCGTGGCCGCCCTGGAGGCGGTCTGGCAGGGCGCCCGCCACGAGCTGGCCCGGCCGGACGGCAACCTCGGGCAGCCGGGGCTGCTGGGCGCCCTGCTGGCGATGGCGGTGCCGGTCGCGCTGCAGGTGGGCCTGCGCGATTGGCGCTGGCTGCCCGTCCTGCTCCCGCTGGGCGCCGGCCTCTACTACTCCGCGTCCCGCGCGGGCTGGCTGGGCGCCCTGGCCGGCTGCGTTGTCTTCGCCGTGCTGGTGGTTCCGCGCCGCTGGCGACAGCCGGCGCTCGCGGTCGCGGGCGCTGCGCTGGCAATCGCCATCCTGGTGCTGCTGCTGTCGCCCCTGCGCGCTCTCAACCAGGACACCGGGGGGGCGCGCCTGGGCGTCTGGTCCGACTCGCTGCGCATGATCGCCGCGCGCCCGCTCACCGGCTGGGGGGAGGATGCCACCGGCCTGGTCTTCGGGCGTTTCCAGACCCACGACTGGGAGCCCGGCAACACCTTCGACCGGATCCACGACCAGCCCCTCGACCTGCTGGTGGCCCAGGGCATCCTGGGCGGCATGGCCTGGGCCTGGCTGCTGGGCTCCCTGGGGCTGCGCTGGGCGCGCGGCTGGCTGAGCGGTGCCCGCGGCCTGGCCGGCCCGGCCGCCGCCTGCGTGGCCTACCTGGCCTGGTCCCTCCTCAACTTCGACTGGGCCCCCGCGACCGGCGCCTTCTACGTGCTCGCAGGAGTCGCCTGGGCGGCGGTGAGGAATCCCCCACCCCAACCCTCCCCGCGGGGGAGGGGGACGTGGTTGGTCGCAGGCGCGGGCTTGGTGATCGGGCTGGTCCTGGCCGTGCCTCCGGTCCTGGCCGACATCGCTTACCGGGCTGGCGACCCCGCTCGCGCGGTCGCCCTC
>DATCNF010000272.1:0-6072 GCA_036565325.1 Candidatus Dormiibacterota bacterium
CCCGGCCCGCCGCGGCGTCGGCCAGGGTTTCGAACTCCTCCACGATGCCGTCGATGGCGGCGACCCGTCGCGCTGAGACCAGCAGCTTGGCCAGGTTGAGGCCCTCCTTGCCGAGCGCGCGGCTGGCCAGCCCGTCCACGACCTGCAAGCGCTGAGCGGGCGGGATCGTCGGGTTGGAGAGGACGCGCCGCGCGCGCTCCTCGGTAAGCACCGCCTGCACGGCCTGCAGGCGCTGGCTCCAGGCGTCGATCTCGCCCTTCTCCTGCGCCAGCTCGAAGATGGCGCGCGCGTAGCGGCGCGCGGACGTACTAGCCACGCTGGGCAGCCACCTCTTTTATCGCCTCATCGATGAGCTTCTTGTGGCGCTCGCCGTCCAGCGACTCGCCGATCACCCGCTCGGTGGCCTCCACCACCAGCTCGGCGACCTGCTGGCGCACGGAGTCCAGCATCTTCTGGCGCTCGGCGACGATCTCCGCGCGCGCCCGCTCGAGCACGCGCTTGGCCTCCTCCTCGGCCTTCTGCTTCAGCTCCTCGCGCAGCTGGTCGGCGGACTTGCCGGCCCCGGCGATGATCTCCTGGGCCTGGGCGCGGGCGTCCTCCAGCTGCTTCTGGGCCTTCTGGCGCTGCTCCTCGGCCTCCTTGCGCGCACGCTCAGCCCCATCCAGCTCGGCCGCGATCGCCTTCTGGCGCTCCTCGGCCGCGGCGATGATGCGCGGGTACACATAACGCGCCAGGATCGCCAGCATGAGCACGAACGCCGCCAGCTCGATCCAGAACGTCGCGTTGATGACCAGGAGGCCGGCGTCCGCGAGGTACACGGCTAGCCGCTGACGCCGTTGGCGACCGCGTAGATGAAGACGAAGGCGAGGGCCAGGTTGATGAAGTACATGCCCTCGACCAGGCCGATGATCAGGAACATGATCGTCGACAGGCGGCCCTGCGCCTCGGGCTGGCGCGCGGTGCCTCCGATGGTGGCGTTGCCGACCAGGCCGTCGCCGATGGCCGCGCCCATGGCGCCTCCGGCCAGAGCCAGGCCGCCGCCGATCAGGGCACCGGCGATTGCGATCGCGTGGTTCATCCGATTCCTCCTAAATCCGTTTTCAGTGAGCGGCTGCGGTTGACGCCGGAGCGGGCGTCGAATGACCGTGCTCCTCCTCCACGCCTTCGACCGCCTGCCCGAAGTAGATGATCGTGAGCAGGAAGAAGATGAAAGCCTGCAGGGTGCCGATGAAGAAGACGTCGAACAGCTTCCAGACCACCACCAGGGCCGCCGACAACCCGAACGGCAGGAACGGGATCGGGATCAGCGGCAGCATCACAGTGAGCACCCAGAGCATCACCAGCCCACCGAAGATGTTGCCCATCAGCCGCAGCGCCAGCGTCACCGGCTTGGTGATCTCTTCGATGATATTGATGACCGTGAAACCGACCCGGGCCGCGATCGGCAGCTCGAAGGGACGCGTCAGGTGGTGCAGGAAGCCGAGCACGCCGCGGGTCCGGATCGCGTAGACCTCCGCCGCTATGAACACCACCACGCCCATGGCCAATGTCTGGTTGAGGTCGGTGTTGGCCGGCGCCAGCGGTGTCGGGAGCGGAAAGAAGCCCACCCAGTTCGCGATCAGGATGTAGAAGAAAAGGGTCAGCGCCAGCGGCAGTGCGATCGCCGGCGGCTCGTGGCCGACGGTGTTCCGGATCTGGTCCCGCGTGTAGCCGACGATCAGCTCGAACACCATCTGGAACTTGCCGGGCCGCCGCGAGTCGAGCCGGGAGGCAACCCAGAAGCTCAAGGCCAGCGTCAGCGCGACCGAGACCAGGGTCGCGATCACGCTCGTGTAGTTGATCTGGCAGAGGATCGCGGTGCCGCAGACGTCCACGGCGGGGTGCGTGACCGGTGGCTGCTCGATCGCCAAAAACCCGACCATGACTCTCATCGGTGGGCCACCACCTCCCTGATCGCGGCCGCCGAGAGAGCGAGCTGGGCCAGCGCCAGGCCCACCACCACCAGCCAGATCACGTCGACTCCGAGCAGGTAGCCGACGCCCACGCCCCCGGCGCTGAGACCGGCCAGGCGCGCGAGGCTGAACAGTCGGAAGGAGCCCAGCCCCAGGGCCCGGTGGGCCAGGAAGCCGTTGGCGGAGCCGATCAGCAGGCCGGCCGCGAGCGCCGCGCCGGCGCGCCAGCCGAAGCTTGCAGCCAGCACTGCGAAGGCCAACATGGCCGCGGCGAGGCAAATAGCGAAGGCCGTGCGCAGCGTACGCTGCACTTCCACCGGCCCTCTTCGCATCACAGGAACCGTTTGAACCTCACGTAACCCGTCGCGATCGCCGCGACGATGCCCAGCGACAAACCCACCAGAGTCAGAAGTGGCCCCCTGTGCAGCGCGCCGTCGAGCACGATGCCGATGACCAGCGGGACGACGAACGCCCCGGCCAGGGCCGCTCCGACGCCTGCCAAATCGGCGCCGCTGGGGCCTTTACCGCCGCCCGGCGTCATCTCCCGAACTTGAGTCTAGCTGAGAGCCCGAGGTCCGAGCAGGCGCGCCAACCCCGGTGCCGGGATGCGCCGTGAGGACCGCATCAGGAGGTCGCCGACCACCGTCGACAGCGGGAGCAGCATCACCAGCACGGCGGCGGCCAGCGCCCGCTTGTGCTGCCCGAAGAGCATCAGCCCGAGCCCACCCAGGATCCCGCTGATCGAGTAGAAGAGCAGGCAGGTCTGCTGCTGGCTCAGCCCGAAGTCGAGCAGCTGGTGGTGGATGTGCTTGGTGTCGGGGTGCGCGATCGAGATCCGGCGCCGGCGGCGGCGGACGATGGCCCAGGCAGTGTCGATGATGGGCACCCCCAGCGCCAGCAGGGGCAGCAGGAGGGCGAACACGGCCGCGATCTTGGCCACCCCCAGGATCGAGATCAGGGCGATCGCGAAGCCCAGGAAGTTGGCTCCCGAATCGCCCATGAAGATCCGCGCCGGATGCCAGTTCCAGAACAGGAAGCCCGCGCAGGCGCCGGCCAGGGCGGCCGAGAAGGCGACCACGTCCGGCTGGCCCTTGGAAGCGGCGGCCACCATCAGGATCACCGCCACGATGCCGACCACCCCCGCCGCCAGGCCGTCCACCCCATCGAGCAGGTTGACCGTGTTCGCCATCCCCACCTGCCAGGCGACCGTGATCGGCAGCGCCAGCAGGCCCAGCTCCACGATCTGGCCGCCGGGCAGCCCGAAATAGTTGATCTGGAGGTCGGAACCGAAGGCCGCGGCCGCCACCACCGCCAGGGCGGTCTGCGTGCCCAGCTTGAGCCAGGCCGGCATGTCCAGCCGGTCGTCGAGGACCAGGATCACCGCCGCCGCCCCGGTGATCGCCACCAGCGCCATCTTCTCCACCTCGTCCGGCGCCAGCACCAGCACAGCGGTGGCGAACGCCGCGTAGAGGGCGAGCCCGCCCAGGACCGGCGTGGGCCGGGTGTGGAGATCGCGGTCGCGAGGCACCTTCATCATCCCCACCCGGCGGGCGATTGGGATCGCGGCCCCGGTCAGCACGGCGGCCAGACCGGCCGCCAGTAAGGCAGGGGGCAGCGCGGGGGCCAGGTGCCGAATCACGGCCTCGACGAAGTCGCGTGAGAAGAACTGCTCGTTGCCGGCCGGGTTGTAGAGGCTGAAGAGCTCGGGGCTCATCTCACCCGGCCCCCCACCCCAACCCTCCCCGTGGGGGAGGGGGTCTGCTTATTCGTAGCTGTACGGGATCGGGAAACGGTTGCAGAGGTCCAGCGTTCGCTCCCGGATGCGGTCTCGGTTGACCGGGTCGTCGACCGCTGCCAGCAGGTCGGCGATGCAGTCGCCGATCTCCCCCATCTCCTCGGCGCCCATGCCGCGCGTGGTCACGCTGGGCGAGCCCAGGCGCATCCCGGAGGGGTTGAAGGGCGGCGCCTCGTCGAAGGGGATCGCGTTCTTGTTCATCGTGATGCCGACCGTGTCGGAGGCGTCCTGCACCGGCCGGCCCCGCAGCCCGAGCGGCCGCAGGTCGATCAGCATGAGGTGGTTGTCGGTGCCGTCAGAGACCAGTTTCAGCCCCCGCTCCTGGAGCTTCCCGGCGAGGGTCGCGGCGTTCTCGATGACGCGCCGCGCGTACTGCTTGAACTCGGGCTTCAGCGCCTCGCCGAAACAGACCGCCTTGGCGGCGATGGCGTGCATGAGAGGCCCGCCCTGGGTGCCCGGGAAGACCGAGCTGTCGATCTTTTTGGCCCACTCCTCGGTGGCCGAGAGGATCATCCCGCCCCAGGCGCCCCGCAGCGTCTTCTGAGTCGTGGTGGTGACGATGTGGCTGTGCGGGATCGGGCTGGCGTAGGCGCCACCCGCGACCAGGCCCGCGAAATGCGCCATGTCGGTGACCATGACCGCGCCCACCGAGTCCGCGATCTGACGCATGCGCGCAAAGTCGATGACGCGCGGGTAGGCGCTGTAGCCGACCAGCAGCATCTTGGGCCGGACCTGCTCGGCCTCCTTCTGGACCGCGTCATAGTCGATCAGCCCGCTCGAGCGGTCGACCGCGTAGCTGTGGATCTCGTACAGCTTGCCGCTGAAGTTGACCGGGCTGCCATGCGTCAGGTGCCCGCCGCAGCCGAGGTCGAGGCCCATGACCCGGTCGCCAGGGTTGCAGACCGCCATGTACATGGCCAGGTTGGCCTGGCTGCCGGCGTGGGGCTGGACGTTCACGAACTCGGCGCCGAAGAGCCGTTTGGCGCGCTCGATGGCCAGGCGCTCGATCTCGTCCACCACCTCGCAGCCGCCGTAGAAGCGCTTGCCCGGGTACCCCTCGGCGTACTTGTTGGTGAGCAGCGTGCCCAGCGCCTCCAGGATGGCGGGGCTGGCCAGGTTCTCGGAGGGGATCAGCTCCAGAGTCCGGCTCTGGCGCCGGTACTCCTGGCGGATGAGGTCGGCGACCTCCGGGTCCTGCTTGTCGAGGGCCTTGAATGAGAGCGTCTGCTGGGTCGTGGCCATGCGGATAGGTTACCCGCGCAGCCTCACCCGGCCCGGCCGTATGACCCGCATCCGGCCGCCCTCGACGGCCACCACGGCCGACGGCTGGCCGCCCCCCGCGGGTCCCCCGTCCAGCACCGCCGCCACCCCCGGGAGCCGGACCTGCGCGGCTTCCAGCGCCGGCGGCTCGCCGGAGCGGTTGGCGCTGGTGGTGAGCACCAGCTCGCCCACCGCGCGCAGCAGGTCGCGCGCCAGCCGGTGGTCGGGAACCCGGACGCCGAGCGTGGGCGGGTCGCCGGAGACCGTGGGCAGGACGATCGTCAGCGGCCCCGGCCAGTGCCGAGCCGCGAGCCGGCGCGCGCGCTCGTTGAACCGGACCACGGCCTCGAAGGCGCCCGCCTCGGCCGCCATCGCGATCAGCTGCTTGTCCGCGGGCCGGTTCTTGGCGGCGTAGATCCTCGCCGCGGCCGAGGGCAGCGCGGCCAGCCCGTACACGGTGTCGGTCGGAAACGCCACCACCTCGCCGGCCCGGATCAGCTCGGCGGCGCGCCGAACCCCGGCGGCATCGCCGGTTAAGAGTTCCAGAGCTCCAGCACTCGTTGGTGGCCGCCCAGGTCGCGGTGCAGCACCCGGCCGGCGTACAGGCGGTCGGCGACGGGGAGCACGTCCGCCACCACCACCGGGTCGACCTCAGCCAGCACGGCTCCGCCCGAGGCCAGCTTGGACACCGCCTGCTCCAGCAGGGCGATGACCAGCTCGGAGCCGCGCTGGCCCGCGAAGAGCGCGACGTGGGGCTGGGCCAGGACCTCGGCCGGGTACCCGTCCGACTCCGGCAGGTAGGGCAGGTTGGCGCAGACCAGGTCGAAGGGGCCCGGCGCCGGTTCCAGGAGCGAGCCCTCGGCGAAGGCCACCCGCTCGCCCACCCCCAGGCGCTCGGCGTTGGCCCGGGCCACGGCCAGAGCTGCCGCGCTCACGTCGGTGGCGCAGATCGACGCGTTGGGCACGTAGTGCGCGATCGAGATCGCGATGTTGCCGCAGCCCGTGCCCACGTCCGCGACCCTGACCGTGCCGGCGTGGAGGCGGGCCCGGTCGATGGCCCTCACC
>DATCNF010000273.1:0-3681 GCA_036565325.1 Candidatus Dormiibacterota bacterium
GCGCACGGGCGGCGAAGGTCGCGGCCGGCGGCGCGCCGGCGACCAGGACCAGCAGGACCGGCGCCAGGCGCCCGCCGCCGGCCTCGGGCAGGAGCGGCAGCAGGGCGGCCAGCACCGCTGCGGCCAGCACCGTGGCCACCCCGGCCGCGATCCCGGTCGGGGTGCCCAGGGCGAAGGCCAGCAGAGCGAAGCCGCCCAGGCCCGGCATCGCCTCGGCCAGGAAGGCGCGCCGGGTGGGCGCCCCCTGGGCCCGCGCCGCCGCGGCCAGCGCGACCAGGGTGCCGACCACGGCCAGGATGGCGTTGAGCCAGAGGCTCGGCCAGCGGCCGCCGCCCGCAGCATAGGCGCGGACCAGCAGGTAGAAGCCGATCGGAAAGAGGACCGCGATCGCCAGCGAGCCGACGTAGAGGCGCGGCCGGTCCCACATCTCGGAGGTCCAGGGCCGCCAGGGCAGGAGGCCGGAGCCCAGCAGCGCCGCCGCGGCCACCAGCAGGAAGATGGCGGACGTCATGGCTGTGACCGGGACGGCCGTGTAGACGGCGGTCCCGCTCAGGATGTCGAGCGCGACGCCGGCCCAGACCAGGGCCAGCCAGCCGCCCACCAGCGCCGGCCAGTAGGCCTCGGTCGCGCGCTGGTGGTCGGCGCGCAGCTGGACCAGCAGCAGCGTGGCCGCCGTGCCCCAGAACAGCGAGGTGGTCAGGATTCCGTCCGCCAGGATGGCCAGCAGCGCCGCCGCCGTGGTGAGCGCGGCCGCCCCGGACTCCCGCCAGCCCCGCTGCTGGAAGGTCAGGAGCAGGGCGGCGGGCAGGAGGACGCAGACGCCGAAGGCGAAGGAGACGGCGTCCAAGCGGAGGGTGAAGCGCGCGTCCGGCAGCAGCTGGGGGCCGAAGAGCTCGACGATGCCGCGGCCCGCGAACCAGACCACGCAGAGCGAAGCCAGCGCCAGCCAGGCCGCCGCCGCCACCAGCGGACGGCCGATCCGCAGCCCGCCGGCGCCCGCGAACCACACCACCAGGGCCGCGCCGCCGAGCACCAGCGCGGGCAGCGCGAGTTGGAGACCGGGGGGCACCCGGTTAGGTTACGGGGCCGGCGCCAGGCGCTCGATGTCGGCGCGGACCTCCGCCAGGCGGGCCCGGTTCTTGTCCACCACGGCGGCCGGCGCCTTCTCGACGAAGGCGGGATCGGCCAGCCGCGCCTCGATCTTGGCCAGCTCCTCGCGCAGCCCGGCCAGCCGCCCACCGCCCGCGGCCTGGGCTCGGCCGGTCGGGAACATGACACGTCCAAAGGTCGCCGGGCGGGCGGCTGCGCCGGTGACCCCGGCCACCAGGTCGAGGTGGCCGAGCCGCTCGAAAAGTGAGCGCTCAGGAGCGCCCCAATCCGACTCCAGGGTCACCTGTGCCCGCTCCCGCAGCGCGCTGGCCGCCTTGCGGATGGCGCGCAGCTCCTGCACCGAGTCCAGTACGGGCCGCAGCCTGGCCTCCGCCTCGGGGTCGCGGAACCCGGCCTCCGCCGCGGGCCAGGGATTGCGAACCACGAAGTCGCGCTTTCCGGGCAGGCGCGACCACAGCTCCTCGGTCACGAAGGGCATGAACGGGTGCAGGAGCCGAATCACCACGTCGAGGACGTGGACCGCGACCGCGCGCGCCGCCGGCTCGCCATCGCGCAGGCGCGCCTTGATCGCCTCCAGGTACCAGTCGCAGAACTCATGCCAGGCGAAGTCGTAGATGGCGGTCACCGAGCGCTGGAGGGCGAAGCCCTCGATGCCGGCGGTCACCTCCTCGACCGTGGCCTGGAGCCGGGACAGGATCCAGCGGTCCTCGAGCTCCAGCTCGGCGCCGGGGGCGGGCGTGGCCACGGCCTCGGCGCCCAGCGAGCCGAGGACCAGGCGGGTGGCGTTCCAGAGCTTGTTGGTGAAGCGCTTGAAGCCCTCGATCCGGCTCTCGTCGAAGCGGACGTCCTGGCTGGACATGCCGACCAGCGAGGCCCACGCCCGCAGGGCGTCCGCCCCCCGGCGCGCGATCACCTCGCGGGGGTCGACGCCGGTGCCCAGGGACTTCGACATCCGGCGCCCGTCCGGGGCCTGGATGGTGGCGTGGATGATGACGTCCGAAAAGGGCGCCGAGCCCATGAAGAAGAGCCCGCTGAAGATCATCCGCGTGACCCAGAGGTTGATGATGTCGCGCGCGGTCGAGTTGAGCGAGGTCGGGTAGAAGGCGCGCAGGTCCTCGTTGTCCTGCGGCCAGCCCAGCGTGGCAAAAGGCCAGAGGGCCGACGAGAACCAGGTGTCGAGAACGTCCGGGTCCTCGGTGAGGCCGGCGGCGCCGCACTCGCGGCACGCCTCGGGATAGCCGGCATCGGCGAAGCGGTGGCCGTGGGGGCAGTACCAGACCGGGATCCGGTGGCCCAGCCAGAGCTGGCGGCTCACGCACCAGTCGCGGATGCCGCGCAGCCAGTCCAGGTAGGTGCGCTCGAAGCGCTCGGGGTGCCAGCGCACCTCGCGCCGCTCGCTGGCCGCGATGCACATCCCGGCCAGCTCGTCCATCTTCAGGAACCACTGCTCGCTGACCAGCGGCTCCAGGACGGTGCCGCAGCGGTCGCAGTGCCCGACCTCGTGGGTATAGGGCTCGGTCCCGACCAGGTACCCGCCCGCTTCGAGGTCGCGCACCACCAGCTCGCGCGCCTCCAGTGCCGGTTTGCCGTCGTAGGCACGCGCGAAGGGCGTGTTCATGCGCCCGTCGGGGTGCATGCCGTTGATCAGCTCCAGGTGGTGGCGCTCGCCGATCTCGTAGTCCATGGCGTCATGGCCGGGCGTCACCTTGAGCGCCCCGGTGCCGAAACCGCGCTCCACCGCCGCGTCGGCCACGATCGGCAGCCGGCGGCCGACCAGGGGCAGGAGGGCGTGCTTGCCCACGATGCCGGCGTAGCGCGGGTCCTCGGGGTGAACGGCGACGCCGGTGTCGGCCAGCATCGTCTCCGGGCGGACGGTCGCGATCACCACCTTCTCGTCCGTGCCTTCGATCGGGTAGGCGATCCGGTACAGGGTGTCGTGGTGCACCTGCCAGTCGACCTCGAGGTCGCTGATCGCGGACAGGCAGCGCGGGCACCAGTTGACGATCCGGGGGCCCCGGTACATCCAGCCCTTCTCGTAGTAGCGGACGAAGGCCTCCCGGACCGCGTGCACGTACTGCGGATCCATCGTGAAGCGCGTGCGCGTGAAATCGACGGAGGCGCCCAGCTCCTTGGTCTGCTCGAGAATGGTCCCGCGCGTCTTGCGGTACCACTCGTCGACCAGCTCCTCGAAGGCGGCGCGGCCGATCTCCTCCTTGCTGGTTCCCTCCGCGGCCAGCTGCTTCTCGAGCACGTTCTGGGTGGCGATCGCGGCGTGGTCGGTGCCGGGCAGCCAGAGCACCTCGTAGCCGGTCATGCGCCGGTAGCGGCACCAGACGTCCTGGAGGGTGAAGTTGGCGGCGTGGCCCATGTGCAGCTCGCCGGTCACGTTGGGGGGCGGGATGGCGATCGAGAACTTCGGTTTGGCGCTCTGCGCGTCGGCGACGAACAGGCGCGCTTCCTCCCAGCGCGCGTACCAGGCGGCCTCGATGGCCGCGGGGTCGTACGCGGGAGGCATCGGAAAAGTGGAAGTGGCTTGTGGCTCGGTGGTCATGGCGTCCTTCGGTTAGGGAT